>CP124755.1:2665000-2965000 GCA_029972135.1 Candidatus Thiocaldithrix dubininis
CACGACTTGCATGTCTTAAGCATACCGCCAGCGTTCAATCTGAGCCAGGATCAAACTCTTCAGTTCAATCTTTTGAAATCTTAAATTTGAAGAGTGATTCTGAAATTACAATAATTTGAATTACGTGAACTTCAGGGTCACTTGCTTCTCGTGTCAAGCACAAGTCACAAGCCCCCACACAAGTTTTATCTGGCTTCTCTTTTTAAAGATCACACTCCAACCCAGTGAAGTGAGGCGCGAATCTTAAAGAACTCTGAATCAATTGTCAAATATTTTTTTCAATTTTCTTTCAGCTTCTTTCTGAGAATCAATCAACTTAAACTTCGCTAACTCGTTGATTCTCTTTAATTCGTTTCGGTTTGCACCGAAGAAGCCGCGCATTATACAGACCACATAAAACCCGTCAACTCCTTTTTTGAAAAAATTTAAACTTAATTTAAGCTGACTTTGGCGAACTTTCTTTTACCAACCTGATAAATAGCCACTTCGCCTTTTTGAATCAATGTATTACGGTCTTCAACCTTATTGCCATTAATTTTAACGCCGCCTTGTTGAATCATACGATTGGCTTCGGATGTACTGTCTACTAAGCCTGCACTTTTCAATAAAACTGCAATCGGCATTGTTGTCTCAGTGGTATTCAACGTCACTTCTGGCATTTCATCAGGCATTGCACCTTTTTGAAAACGTGCAATGAAGTCTTCACGCGCCCCCACGGCAGCCGCTTTAGAATGAAAACGCTCAATAAGTTCCTCTGCTAATAAGAACTTTAAGTCACGTGGATTCGCACCTTCCGCCACCGACATTTTAAATTGCGTGAGTTCAGTTAAAGGACGGAAGCTTAGTAACTCAAAGTAACGCCACATTAGTTCGTCTGAAATAGACATAACTTTGCCAAACATATCAGTAGGCGTATCGGTAATACCGATATAGTTGCCTAATGACTTTGACATCTTATTCACGCCATCTAAACCTTCTAATAAAGGTAAGGTCATGACAACTTGTTGGGCTTGTCCGTAATGACGTTGCAATTCACGCCCAACCAATAGGTTAAAGGTTTGATCTGTTCCGCCCAATTCAACATCAGCTTTTAATGCGACGGAATCGTAGCCTTGAATTAAAGGGTATAAGAATTCATGAACGGCAATTGCCTGCCCATTTTTATAGCGCTTACTAAAATCGTCACGCTCTAACATACGTGCTACCGTATATTTAGCTGCCAATTGAATTAAACCCGCCGTTCCCAATGGGTTCATCCAAGTTGAGTTAAACACGATTTCGGTTTTGTCTGGATCAAGAATCTTGAAAATTTGGCTTTGATAGGTTTTGGAATTTTCTTGCACTTGTTCGACGGTCAAAGCGGGGCGCGTTGCGGATTTTCCCGTTGGGTCGCCAATCATGCCCGTAAAATCGCCAATCAAGAACAAGATATGGTGACCTAAATCTTGAAATTGACGCAGTTTGTTAATTAGAACGGTGTGACCTAAATGTAAATCGGGCGCAGTGGGGTCAAACCCAGCTTTAATACGTAAGGGACGACCAAGTTTTAATTTCTCAGCAAATTCTGCTTCTACCAAGATTTCTTCTGTACCGCGTGCTAATTCCTGCATCACGTCAAGCATTTCCGACATTACCCGTAGCTCCACAATTGACAATGGGTTGAATTTACCCTAAAAAAACCGCGCTAAGCTTAGCAGCATCATGGACATGCCGCTACGCACCAAGGGGTATAAATTTATTCGTACAAGATAAAGTCAACAAGTTCCTATACTTAGTACTTTGGTTTTTGACAATCCGAGCAAAACCAAACGCTATACAAGCCTAACCAGACAGCAATAATGAACTTGTTTGAGGGGAGTAAACAATTTGGCGGCATTAGCACAACAGCCATTAATCATACGTAAACATAAAGATTGGAATGAGGCAATTCAGCGTTACCAGTTATCCAGTTCAGGTATCGTAGTCACTATTCCTAGCGATTATAAGCCGCGCGATCCGTCTATTGCCGCTCAGCCACAAGCTACGCCAAATTTAGTTAACTTAAAGCCGTCTAAACAACGCAATCAGTTAGCATTATTTAGCCTAACTACGCTTACTAAACGCGCTTTAACCCTGATTGTTGGTATGGCTGTTTTAGGCAATTTGCCAATTTACTCCAAATTAGATAAACCGCAGCAACATTTAAGCAAACTAAGTTTGCCAACGCTTAGCCTTGATGAAGATGCTGAGTTTAAAGAGCTAAATCTACCTGCGATTTCCTTAGAGTCCTATAGCACGAATACAGCTCAGGCGCTGAATCAGAGCCAAAATTGGCAACTGCTTAAGATTGCAGAGACTGACTCCTTAGAAAGCTTATTAGCTAAAGTTAAGCAAGCCAGTGTTGCGAGTAAAATCCTCGAAAACCCCGAAATTAAGTTAGAGTTAGCGTCACTTGCCCCAACTGCTGAGATAGCTTTACACATCGAGGCGGGTAAGTTAACGCAATTGCTCTACCATATTGCGGGAACAAGTGTGTATAGCGTGCACTTAACTGAGCAAGGTACTTATCAAGGTGAATGGCAAGATCACGCTTGGCTCTCACGACAAAATCAAACCTTAATTGCCATTACACATTCCATTCTCCGCGATGCGCAAGCGGCAGGTTTGAGTAAAGCCACAATTCACGAATTAAGCGATGTATTTCGCAAAGACATTAACTTCCGTAAAAATGTACAAGTTGGCGATAAGCTTGGGGTTATTTATGAAGAAATTGCTTATCAGAATAGCACAATTGCCAGCCAAGCCGTCATTGCTGCGCAATACATCAACAAGCAAAATGAATATCAGCGCATTCGCTTTACCTTAGAAGATGGTAGTACGGATTATTTTCAACCGACGGATGCGGTCAGTTTGAAACGCAGCGCCTTCGACCGTAAACCTGTGCAAGTGGGTTATGTGAGTTCAGGTTTTGGTTTTCGTCGTCACCCTATTTTAGGCTTTTTGAAAGCGCATGCAGGTGTGGATTTCGCTGCACCTTATGGCACACCCATTTACGCGACTGCACAAGGCAATGTTAAATCAATGGGTTGGCAAGGCAGCTATGGTAATGCGGTAGTCTTAACTCATGGTAATGGCATTAGCACGCTCTACGGACATATGTCAGCGTTTAATACAGCGTTAAGTACAGGACAAGCTGTACAACGGGGCGACTTAATTGGTTATGTAGGCTCAACCGGTTCATCCACAGGTAATCACGTACATTATGAGTTTCGTATCAATGGCGAAGCTCAGAATCCCTTATCGGTTGAATTACCTAAAATCGGAGTAATGAGTGAACAAGATGTGGAAAATTTTAAACAAGTCGTAGCTAATTTAAGCCAAGCCTTTGCTGAATTACACCGCCAAGCCAAACTCGCCGCTAATACAAGCGCAATAGGGGGTTAAGTGCAGCCTAAAATTTGTATTATTGGCGGAGGACCAGCCGGTTTAATGGCCGCCGAACAACTAACCCAAGCAGGTTACAAGGTAGACTTATTTGAAGCCATGCCAACGGTCGGCCGTAAATTATTGTTAGCGGGCATTGGCGGTTTAAACCTTACACATTCCGAGCCTTATCCCCAGTTCTGCCAACGATACAGCGAGGCACAGGCTTTTTTACAGCCTAGCCTTGATGCATTCAAACCTAACGATTTAAGAGATTGGTGTCAGTCCTTAGGTATAACAACCTTTGTGGGTACATCGGGGCGCGTCTTTCCAAATGATATGAAAGCAGCTCCGTTATTGCGTGCGTGGTTAAAACGTTTAACACAACAAGGTCTAAGTATCCACACGCGGCATTATTGGCAAGGCTGGCAAGCGGATGGGCAACTGCAATTTCAAACGCCTAATGGTCTAGTCAGTCAAGCCTATGGCGTTTTATTACTGGCTTTAGGCGGCGGCAGTTGGCGTAAATTAGGCTGTGATGGCTTATGGTTGAACTATTTACAAAGCCAACGTATCCAAACCAGCGCCTTTAAACCCAGCAATGGTGGCTTTAAAGTCAACTGGAGCAACTTTATACGCCAACGCTTTGCAGGCGCACCGTTAAAAGGGATTACGCTAAGTTTTACGGATTTAAAGGGGCACACCGAAACACGACAAGGCGAATTTATTATTAACCAAGACGGCGTAGAAGGCAGTTTGATTTATGCATTTTCTGCTCGCTTGCGAGACTACTTATATGCCCAACAAAGCGCCACGATTTATTTAGATTTGCTGCCACAGCTACCTACATCCGCTATAGATGCTGTGTTAAGCAAACGACCTAAACAAAAAAGCCTCAGTTCATACTTAAAAAGTCGTTTAAAACTAGACGATCTAAAAACGGCTTTAGTGTTTGAAGCGTTAGGCACAAACAAAACACCCAGCGTTACCCAATTAACCGCAATTTTAAAACAATTACCGATCACCTTAATTGACACCTTTCCCATTGATAAGGCGATTAGTACCGCAGGTGGCGTTTGTCTAAGCGAATTAGATGAACACTTAATGCTTAAACAGATGCCTAGTGTATTTTGTGCGGGTGAAATGTTGGATTGGGAAGCCCCCACCGGTGGCTATTTGCTAACAGCTTGCTTAGCAACTGGTAAACAAGCGGGACAAGGCATATTGCATTGGTTACAGCGTTCCATGTTACAACCAATGCCGCCAGCGTAAAAACCATAAAATGCCGCCAGCAATGACTAACATTGCACTCAGAATCACGAAAAAGCCGCCCGGCGAATTAGCCCCGGGAATCTGGGCGAAGTTCATACCATAAATTCCAGCTAACAAATTTAAGGGTAAGAAAATTACGGAAACGATGGTCAATACACGCATAATTTCATTCGTACGCTGATTAGTGGCCGAAAAATAAATCTGCGTTAGGTTATCCAAATCACTTTGAATTGCTTCTGCATCGCGCCTTACTCGTTCAAAATGCCCCAAAATATCATTTAACCGAACTTCGGTACGCGCATCCACAGGCAAAGTCGTTTCATCAATCCAATGATCTATAACCTCTTCCTGCGGTTCGACGGTTAATAAGCGATAATGACGTAAACGGCTACTAGCTTTGAGTAATTCCGTCCAATCATTAAAATGCCCATCCGGATTTAATAATTGTTGTTGCCAATATTCCAATTGTTGTGTGAAAGAGGTTCGCAAATTCAAATACTGGTCTGTCAACCAATCCACCAACAAACTCATTAAGCCTAATGTGGAATGCACGTATTGGCAACGACACGTTTGCAGCCACTTTTCTCTTAATTCTGCAAAATCCGTATATGTTGTGGCATGTATGGTTACTAAATAGTGTTGATTCACAATAAAGGTAATTGGCAAAAAGGTCGCGCAAAAATGGGTGGTATCACCGTCAACCACATGCAAAGCTCGCAGAATTAAAATCTCATAATGCTCTGTTGCTTCATAAAATGGCGGATGAGTGGGATTTTGAGTATCTTGAATATGCTGTTCATTAATATCCAACCCTAAAGAAGCTAATGCAACGACCCAATCTTGGTTTTGATTAGTTGCATCAATCCAAACAGGCAATTGGCTGGTTCTTGCCTGTTCTAAGCTAATGGGAATTAAATGGTTGGTTTGTGGATCTATAGACACAATTTGCATGGCACTGCCTTTCTGACAAACATTTTTCTGTAGGGTTTTCTTGGTAAATTTATAAGCTCTTGTTAGCATTTTCTCAGTAATCATTCATTCAAAACTGAGAGGGAAGCCAGAATGGGTTTATTTGATATGTTCAAGGGTGACACCAGCACCGAAATGACGCCACACTTAGCCTTTGCCACTTCACTGCTGTATATGATGGCAGCCGATGGCGAAATGGATAATGAAGAAATCGGTCATTTATTATCGGTGTTAGGGGGTAGCGACGACGGACACGGCACTATCGGAGTGGGCGCTAATAACCGTCATCTACTAGACACTGCTATGAAATATCGTCGTAAAAACTCAATCGACACCTTCTTGCAAGAGGCTACGCCTTTACTGACTGATGCACAAAAGATGTGTATTTTAGTCAACTTAATTGACTCGTCTTTAGCAGATGGTCAACCCGAACCAGAAGAACAAATGCTCTTTGGCAAGTTCTTACAAGCGTTTGCTATTTCAGAAGAGCGTTTTCGCCCATTCTTTGAAGTAATAGCGCTGAAAAATGACCGTGCTGTATTTACTAATAAACAACACCCCAGCAATCAACCGGGACATCAAGTTTCACTATCCATGTAATTGCTCCTCACCTAAGCACATGGATAAAAAAAGCCGGAGTCACTCCGGCTTTTTTCTAACAAATTTTGTAGTGCAAAAATTTACACATTAAACAAGAAGTTTAAGACATCGCCATCTTTCACAATGTAATCTTTGCCTTCTGCGCGCATTTTGCCCGCTTCCTTCGCGCCCAACTCACCCTTATAAGTAATGAAGTCATCATAAGCAATGGTTTGTGCCCGAATAAAGCCGCGTTCAAAATCGGTATGAATCACGCCCGCCGCTTGTGGGGCGGTTGCGTTTTTCTGAATCGTCCAAGCGCGAACTTCTTTTACGCCTGCCGTAAAATAGGTTTGTAAACCTAATAAGCTATAGCCTGCACGAATCACGCGATTTAAACCGGGTTCGTCTAAGCCCATGCCTGCTAAGAATTCATCACGTTCGGCATCGTCTAATTGCGATAATTCCGATTCAATTTCTGCACAAACCGGCACAACTTCTGCGCCTTCTTGTTTAGCAATTTCACGTACCTTATCTAAATGTGGATTGTTTTCAAAGCCATCTTCACTGACATTCGCAATGAACATCAAAGGTTTAATAGTAATTAAATGCAAATCACGTAATAAGGCTTTTTCTTCAAGCGTCATTTCCATAGAACGCGCTGAACGCCCTTCTGATAAATGCTGATATAAACGCTCAACCACTGCCTTTTGTGCTAAACCTTCTTTATTACCGGATTTAGTCGCCTTAGCTAAGCGATTCAAGGCTTTTTCGGCTGTTTCCAAATCAGCCAAGGCTAATTCAGTATTAATGGTATCAATATCCGAAGCTGGATCAATTTTGCCTGCTACGTGAATAATATCGTCGTTTTCAAAACAACGAACCACTTGCGCAATCGCATCGGTTTCACGAATATGCGCTAAGAATTTATTGCCTAAACCTTCACCTTTAGATGCGCCTGCCACCAAGCCCGCAATATCCACAAACTCCATAGTCGTTGGAAGAATGCGCTCTGGTTTAACAATTTTGGCTAACGCTTCCAAACGGGGGTCTGGCATAGGCACAATGCCCGTATTAGGGTCGATGGTACAAAATGGATAATTCGCAGCTTGAATACCCGCCTTGGTTAATGCATTAAACAGCGTCGATTTACCAACATTCGGTAAGCCTACAATACCGCATTTGAATCCCATATTTTGTACCTTTGCATTTACTAGCGGGTGTGTAAGGCTTGCATCGCCTTTTGTGCTTCACCCTGAACAATCAATTCAATCTGTTTACAACCTAGCTCAATCGCCCGTTGTATTTCAATCTCATCTGCTACTGAAGGACGAGATAGAACATAATCAACAACTTTATTCCGATCACCCGGATGCCCAACACCAATACGCAACCGCCAATAGTTTGCTGTTAAATGAGCGTGAATATCCCGCAAACCATTATGCCCACCGTGACCGCCCGCTTGTTTTAAACGAATTTCACCGGGTGCAATATCCAGTTCATCATGCGCAATTAAAATTTCTTCTACCGGAATTTGATAGAAACTGGCTAATTGCTGGACTGCCAAACCACTACGATTCATAAAGGTCATGGGTTTTAATAACCAAACCGCATTCGTACCAATTTGAATTTTAGCTATCTCGCCAGAGAAGCGCTTTTCAGTGGCAAATTTGCCATTGTATTGTTTTGCCAGTTCATCAACAAACCAAAACCCGGCATTGTGCCGGGTTTGGTCGTATTGGCTACCGGGATTGCCGAGTCCGGCAATCAGGCGAATACTTTGCTTAGGCACTCGCCTCGGCCTCTGACGCGCCACCTTTAGTACTATGGCAAGACGCTACTGGTAAATCGTGCTCTTCGCCTAAGGCTAATTGAGTCAAGCTTACGCCTTCTGGTAATTTCAGGTCAGACATATGCAGAATTTGGTTTAATTCTAATTTAGCTAAATCCACTTCGATATATTCTGGCAAGTTTTTAGGTAAGCAAGAAACTTCAACTTCAGTTAAGTTGTGGCTGATTTTTCCACCTTGCTCTTTCACACCAACGGCAGTTTCTTCATTTAAGAAGTGCAGTGCAACGTGAACAGTAACTTCTTCATCATCACGAATACGTAATAAGTCAGCATGCATCACGATTGGCTTTGCAGGGTGGCGTTGTAAATCACGTAAAATCACTTGTTCTTTACGGTCACCGAAATCAACAACGATGATTTGTGAATAAAACGCTTCTTCTTGCAAATTGCGAATTAATTCATTATGGCGTAAAGAAATAGATTGCGCATCTTGACCTGCACCGTAAATAACAGCAGGAACAAGACCTTGATTACGCAGGCGGCGGCTCGCACCTTTGCCCTGCAATTCACGCGCTTGTGCATTCAGCACATATTGTTTTGACATGTTTTTCTCCAAAATTAAACCCTATTCCGCGACCAGAATAAGGCATACAAACCCTAAACTTAGGGACCTAAAACTTATAAACCTTCAAACAGTGAACTAACTGATTCGTCTTGGTTAATCCGCAAAATGGTTTTGGCAATAATGCCTGCGGCGGATAATTGACGAATTTTAGTACATTGTTTAGCCGCAGCACTTAACGGAATCGTATCGGTTACCACAACTTCATCTAATAAGGAATTTTCAATATTGCTAACGGCTTTGCCTGAAAATACCGCATGGCTCGCATAAGCTACGACACTTAATGCACCATGTTGTTTTAAGGCTGCTGCTGCATTACATAACGTTCCACCGGTATCAATTAAGTCGTCGATTAATACACAATGACGCCCTTCGACGTTACCGATGATATTCATAATTTCAGATTTATTTGGCTCAGGACGGCGTTTATCAATAATCGCCAATTCTGCATCACCTAAACCTTTAGCCAGAGCACGCGCCCGTACTACCCCACCGACGTCTGGTGAAACCACCATCGTATTATCAAGATTTTTAGCCAAAATATCGGCTAATAACACACCTGAGGCATAAATATTATCAACGGGTAAGTCAAAGAAACCTTGTACTTGGTCAGAGTGCAAATCAATGGTTAATACACGGTCAACGTGGCTGGTAGAAATCATATCTGCCACCAGTTTGGCAGAAATTGGCACACGGCGTGAACGCACCCGACGATCTTGGCGGGCATAACCATAATACGGAATAACAGCCGTAATCCGCCCAGCCGATGCGCGATACATCGCATCCGCCATAATCAACAACTCCATTAAGTTGTCGTTGGTGGGCGAACAAGTCGATTGAATAATGAATACATCTCGCCCGCGCACATTTTCTAAAATCTCAACGTGCACTTCACCATCACTGAATTTTTCAGCTTTGATTTTACCTAAGGGGATTCCGAGATGATCGACGACTTTGTGAGCGAGGTCAGGGTTAGCATTACCCGTAAACACCATCATTCTATCGTCAGACATGACATACCTGTTTAGTAAGGATGGGAAATAATGATAAAGTTGTTGGAGTATAGAACTTTACCGTAGAAGACATGCGTGCTAAGCAAAAGGTGCAACATTAAACTTGTTTTAATTTAACCACTTAAAAAAGTGGCAGGGCTGCTAGGATTCGAACCTAGGTATGCTGGAATCAAAATCCAGTGCCTTACCGCTTGGCGACAGCCCTACAAACGAAAACAACTTTAAACTGCTTACAAGTTTAAGAGTTTTTGCTGCAAAGGTGATTGAATTAAACCTTGTGCAACAAATCCAAACCAATCTTTTGGTAAATCGTCGAGTATTGCTAACCCAACCGATTTACTATTAACAGAACCAAAAATACAACTTCCTGAACCTGTTAATCTTGCATCAGTATACCCAGACAACCAAGCAATTGCTTTAGCGACTTCTGGGAATTTAGTTTCCACAACTGGTTGAAACACATTTATTGTTTCGCCCTCGTGGAAGGCGGCTAATTTAATGGGAACACAGTTGCGTGTCAAGGACTTTTCTAAAAAAAGTTCGCGAGTAGGCACATGAACCTTGGGGTGAATTACAATATACCAACCTAAATCTAAATCAACGGGAGTTAATTGCTCACCAACACCTTCTGCCCAAGCAGCTTGCCCACGTACAAATACCGGCACGTCTGCACCTAATTGCAAACCTAAGGCAGCTAATTCATCTACCGATAAGCCACATTGCCATAACTCATTTAAACCGACTAACACGGTGGCAGCATCTGAACTACCGCCGCCTAACCCCCCGCCCATTGGAATATATTTATCGACTTCTATATCTACACCCAGCGTTTGCTGGGTATAGCGTTGTAATAAGTGCGCGGCTTTTACCACCAAATCCATTTCTTCAGGTACATCGGCTACCGTATTGGTACGCTGAATAACACCATCCTCACGACGGGTTAAACTAATCTGATCGGCATAATCCAAAAAGATAAACAGCGTTTGCAATAAGTGATAACCGTCCGCGCGTTGCCCCGTAATATGCAAAAATAGATTCAGTTTAGCGGGTGCGGGTAAAACGAACGTTGCTGTCATTATTTAGTTTGCCAATTTTGCGCCACAACTTTGACTCGGGTATTTTCAGCAGCACGTTTTAACTGAATCTTTTCCGGTAATGCATTCGTGCCATTACCTTCCCATTCCGGATATTCAATTACCCACCCGGCTTGTTGTAAGACTTCAGGACGACCGTAGTAATCTAACTTAACTTGCTGAATTGGCATACCGGGAGCAGCCACACCTCTAACCCAATATTTCATGCCTTCGACTGGCAAAGACACACCCACTTGGCTTTTGAGTAAGTGTTCAGCACTAGCATCCTGCGTCGTTTTACCATTAGTGGTTAAGGATACACGCCCTGCACTACCGTTTAATAAGGCAACCACTGCCCCTGTTAGCGGATGTTTAATATTCATCTCGTATTGATCTGCACCGCGTTGCGCCCAAGTAATGCCAAAGGTAGCGCTTTGGTCACGGAATTGAATACCGACTTTACCCTGTAACTGCCATGCAGCCATACGTGCAAAAGTCGCTTGACGTTGTTGCCACGCTTGTTCGGGTGAACTGGGTTTGGTTTGCGGGGCATTAGGGGTAGTGGGCTGCTGAGGTTTAGGTGCAGACGCACAACCGACTAAAGTAGCAGCACACAACGCCACAACGATCCTTTGATACATAGTAGTTTTCCTAAAGAATTAATAATTTTATAAGTCGACGAATTTTTCTTTAACTTTTACAAGCATAGGATCTTGTGGAAACTTTACCAACATTTCTTGCAAAACTTGTTTTGCCTCTTGTTGTTTTCCCTGTTTAATTAAAACCTCAACTAAGTGGCTAGCAATTTCAGGATCTTTTAATGCTTCATAGGCTTTCCGTAACCACTCTTCTGCCTGTGGCAATTTATTCGTGTGATACAACACCCAGCCTAAGCTATCCATAATGGCCGCATCACCGGGCTGTAATTTCAAAGCCTGCTGAATAAATTGCTCAGCCTCGGCGTAGTTAGTGGTATTTTCAACCAACATATACCCCAAAGCATTTAAAATCGTGGGATTATCTGGGGACTGTTTCAGGATTTCTCTTAAATCAGCTTCCGCCCCTTGTGTATTTCCCAATTTTTCTCGACTCAAAGAACGCGCATACAAGACTGTTTTGTCATTTGGTAATAACGTATTGGCTTGTTCAATAACGGTTAGCGAGTCTGTGTATTGTTTGGCATCAAATAATAATTGCGCCTCGGCTAACAAAATATCCACTTGCGCATCCGGTTTGTTAACCTTTTTAAAAGCAGCCTGCAACCATTTTCTCGCATCGTCTAAATTGGTTTGCTTAACCATTAATGTGGCGGCGCGGGTCGTGGCTTCTTTAGTAAAATTACCGTTTTGACTCGCCTTTTTAAAATAATCTAACGCTTCTTGCGGCTTTTGTAAGCCTTCTTGCACCTGCCCCATAAAATAATAGGCATCATCTGAACGCCCCGGCATATCCATTAATTGCTTAGCCACCGATTCGGCAGCAGAAAAGTCTTTCTGCTCAATATAAAGCAAAGCCAAGGTATAAATAATATCAGCATTGTTCGGCTGATTGGCATGTAATTGCTTAAATAGCGGGGTCGCTTCGGCATGGCGATCTAATAAAATTAAAGCGCGCGCATAATCATATTTAACATTGGGATCTTTGGATTTCGGGACTAACTTCTCAAATTCGTCCACCGCCGCTTGATAACGCTTTAAGCCTAATAAACTTTTAGCATGGTAATACGCCGCACGCTCCTTCTCTTGCTTGTTACCTTTCTTTAAAACGAAATCAGAGGCATTTAAAGCTTCCGCAAAATGATCAGTACTTAACGCTAATGAAGCTAAGACCAATTGATTTTTAACCGAATTACCGTCTAATTCTACATAAGCTTTAAAAGTGGCATAGGTTTTATCAATTTGCCGTTCCAGCATCATTAATGAAATCACAAAATCAAAGCCACGCCCATTTTGCTTATCCAACGTTTCGCGTAAGGCAATTAACTGCTTAGCCGCTTCTTTGGGTTTATCGGAGCGAATATACAACATAGCTTGCGATTGCATGACATCTAAAGACTTGGGATCAAGCGTTAACCAACGTTCTAAACCACGTTGTGCTAAGGCAATATTATTAGCTTGTAAAGCCAACTCTACCCCACGTTTCGCCACCGCCACGTCTTTAGATTGCTGGGCGGCTGCCACATAATGCAAAGCGGCTTGTTCATTATTACCTTGGCGTGCATAAATCTCAGCCGCTAGGATGTTATACATTTCATAACTTTGTGGACTGGTAAACGTGGTAATATTGGGTGCGGGATTAGGTTTTGGCTCATCCGCATAACTTGGCTTAAGTCCACTAAACACGCTTAGACAGAACGCGACACTGAGGCACATAATCGGTAAGGATAAAGGGCGTTGGAGCTTGTTGGTTTTGCACATGATGTGATACCTAAATCAATTCTTTTACAAGTTGTTTCAAAAGAATTAAGCAAACAACCTTGTAATCAACCATAACGTAGCAGAAAATTCGCGGTTCTGAAAATTATATCATTGGTATAAGTTGCTGAATGTCTATCTTAATTGTCGGCGTTAATCATAAAACCGCCCCCGTCGCTATTCGCGAGAAGGTTGCGTTTGCACCCGACAGTTTGTCGACAGCATTGCAATCGGCACATCAAGTCGTTCAAGAAAACCTTATTCTGTCGACTTGTAATCGCACTGAAATTTATGCAGCCTGCGACACTCAACAATCTATAGACGCTTTGATACAGTGGCTTGCCACTTGGCATCAGATCCCAGTTTCACAGCTTAAACCATATCTTTACATTCATCATCAAGAAGCCGCTGTACGACATACTTTACGGGTTGCTTGTGGTTTAGATTCGCTAGTGTTAGGTGAGCCGCAAATATTAGGGCAGCTCAAAACTGCACTTCAGCACGCCACTGAACAAACGGTCACGGGCAGTCAACTTAACCGGCTTATGCAACATGCGTTCTCAACCGCTAAAAAAGTACGCACACAGACTAGTATAGGCGCAAATCCGATTTCTGTGGCATTTGCGGCGGTAAGTTTAGCTAAACAAATTTTTAGCCAATTTGAAAAGCATACTGCCTTATTGATTGGTGCGGGTGAAACCATTGAATTGGTAGGCAAGCATTTGGCAGCGCATAAGATTGGGCATGTATTGGTAGCGAATCGTAGTGTTGATAAAGCCCAAAAATTAGCAGCCGAATATAATGGGCAAGGTATCGGTTTAACCGATATTGCCGATTATCTACCCAAAGCCGATATTGTGATTTCCTCAACAGCCTCCCCTTTGCCCATTTTAGGCAAAGGCACAGTCGAACGTGCTTTAAAAGTCCGTAAGCATCAACCCATGTTTATGGTGGATATTGCCGTGCCGCGTGATATTGAGGCCGAAGTGGCGCAATTGGATGACGTGTATCTTTACACTGTCGATGATTTACAATCTGTGATTGAAGAAAATTTACAATCACGACGGGCAGCGGCCGAACAAGCCGAAACGATGGTGTTAGAAGAAGTTGATAGCTTTATGAGCTGGTTAAGAGCGCAAGACCATATGAGTACTATTCGGCATTATCGTTCACGCGTTGAACAAATGCGCCAAGAAGTCTTAGATAAAGCACTCAACTTACTACAGAACGGCAAAAATCCAGAGGAAGCGCTACAATTCCTCGCACATACTTTAAGTAATAAGTTATCGCATGATGCCACTCAAGTCATGCACCAAGCGGCACGCAATAATGATTACGGGTTACTCACCCATGCCAAACGCTTATTCAATTTATCCACTCCCGATAATAACGGTTGAATGCCAGTGAAAGAGTCTATTCTGCATAAATTAGAAAATTTAAGTGAGCGCTATGCGGAAATTGCCGCTTTATTAGGGGAAGCGGATGTCATTAATGACCAAGCGCAATTCCGTAAATTGTCAATTGAATACAGCCAATTAGAAGATGTAGCGCACGGCTTTCGTGACTATCAAAGAACCGCAGACGATATAGCCGCTGCGGAAGAAATGTTAAGTGACCCCGAAATGCGGGAAATGGCACAAGAAGAAATTAGCGCTGCCAAAGCCCGGCGCGATGAATTAGCCGTTGAACTGCAAAAATTATTGCTACCCAAAGACCCACACGATAATAGCAACGTGTTTTTAGAGATTCGTGCAGGCACAGGTGGCGATGAAGCGGCAATTTTTGCGGGTGATTTATTCCGCATGTATTCTAAGTATGCTGAAAATAAACGCTGGCAAATTGAAATTATTAGCCAAAATGAAGGCGAACATGGCGGTTATAAAGAAGTTATCTGCCGCCTCATTGGACAAGGCGCTTATTCACGCTTAAAGTTTGAATCTGGTGCACATCGGGTACAACGTGTTCCAGAAACAGAATCACAAGGGCGGGTGCATACCTCCGCCGCTACCGTAGCAATTTTGCCCGAAGTGGATGAAGTTGAAGCGATAGATATTAATCCTGCCGATTTAAAAGTGGATACCTATCGCGCTTCTGGTGCGGGTGGTCAGCACGTTAATAAAACTGAATCCGCAATTCGCATTACGCACGTTCCCACCGGCATTATTGTGGAATGCCAAGATGAACGCTCGCAGCATAAAAATCGAGCAAAAGCGATGGCATTATTGCAATCCCGTATCTTTGAAGGCGAACGGCAAAAGCAAGCCGCCGAGCAAGCTGCAACCCGTAAAAGCTTAGTGGGCTCGGGCGACCGTTCTGAGCGGATTCGTACTTATAACTTCCCACAAGGGCGCATGACTGATCATCGCATTAACTTAACTTTGTATAAGTTAGAGGAAATCATGCAAGGTTATATTGATCAGGTGATTGAACCCTTAATTAATGAATACCAAGCGGATCAATTAGCCGCACTTGCTGCGGACTAATGCAGATTCAAGCCCTATTAAAACAAGCGGTTGCGACCTTGAGCGCAACCTCTGATTCCGCACAAGCGGATGCCGAAATCCTGTTAGCACATTGCTTACAAAAAAATCGCACTTGGCTGAAAACTTGGTCGGATAAAAGCCTAACTGTTGCAGAAATTGCAGCTTTCCAGCATATGTTAATGCAGCGGCAAACGGGGATTCCCGTTGCTTATTTAATGGGGTATCGAGATTTTTGGAATTTACGCTTACAAGTGAGTCCTGCCACCTTAATTCCTCGCCCTGAAACTGAATTATTGGTGGAATTAGCCCTAGAAAAGCTAGCCATGCTTTCGAGCCAAACCGTCAGCGTATTGGATTTAGGCACAGGCACAGGCGCGATTGCTCTAGCATTAGCGCAAGAACGCCCAGATATACAAATACTTGCAGTGGATGCCTCTGCCGCTGCTTTAGAAATTGCCAAAAGCAATGCTCAACTGAATCAGATTCCTAATGTTAGGTTTATGCAATCTAATTGGTTTAGCGAACTACCGTCCCAACGCTTTGATTTAATTGTGTCGAACCCACCTTATATTGAACAAAATGATCCACATTTAACACAAGGTGATGTGCGCTTTGAACCTATGAACGCATTGACAGCGGGTTTAGATGGTTTAGATGATATTCGGCATATTATTCAGCATGCTCCCACTTGGTTAAACCCACAAGGCTGGTTATTACTCGAGCATGGTTATAATCAAGGACAAGCGGTTAGCGAATTATTGTTAAAATGCGGCTTGCAAAACGTACAATGCCTACCCGATTGGGCAGGCATTGAGCGAGTTAACCTAGGGCAATGCGGCTAAGGTTTACATAAAACGTTTTCCGTTGGATCAGGATAGGTATCACAATCCAGCCAGAAAGAACGTTGAATCAACTGACTGATATCGGTTGAACTGCTAATCGAATTATTCGTAGAGTTCGTAGAATCCATTAAGGGTAAATCTAATTTACCTACACGAATTTCCACCCACTGATGACAATCGTTAGACGTACACGCACTACCGTTAGAAGCTTTGGGTGCTTGGAACACAACTTGCGCCGCATCCAAAATTTCATTTACCCCTGCTACGATAAAACGGTCTTTGCCATTTGTACCTGTACTCGATTTACGATCTAAATCCGCTACTGCCGCGCCATTAAATAAATCGACAACATACGCCCGAGCGGTAGTTGCCGATTCCGCATCACAAGGGTCTGGGTTAGGCGTAGTCGTACCGGATTCATTAACCGGTGCGAAGGTAGTAAAAATGACCTTATTCATAAACGTTACGGCGGGCGCTAAAACTTTCTCAGCGGTATGTGGCAAGTCGTAATACCAGCCATATAAGCTTGTGTCGTTTAGAATACTTTTATTTACATCAGTTGGGTCTATTTTATCGGTATTATCAATACTGGGCAGCGTATCTTCAGACTCTTTAATAGGGAAGATCGTCGCGTCGGGCGCATCGTAAGGATTACGATCCACTAACACATAAAACCTGTCATTAATCTTGTCATCCAAAGGATGCGCACGATAACCACTACCAATTGCCAAGGTTAACAACATTTTGCCATTGTGCTTCATAAGCGCCACGTCTGGCTCATAGAAGAACATACGTTTATTGGCTGCGCCTGTTCCTGCTAACTCGGCAAACTTACTTAACTTCGCTTTCGTGTAATCGTACAAGGTGCTGTCATCAGCGTCGGTTACGTCAACGTCCATATCCACCCGCCAAACATTGCCGCCTGTATCTGCAAAATACAAACGATCTAATGCGCCATTGTTATCCATATCCAGCACACGTATATCACTGGGTATACTATCACGCACTAAGTTAGCGCCACTGGTATCAGATAATGCCCAAAGCTTTTCCCCAGTTAAGGCATCCACTATAAACACATTTTTACCCTTAGCGTCGTTATTACGGTTAGCGGTATTGGCTTCATCCTTAATCGGATCATAGCCACCACCAAACACCAAAACCGGTTTTAGCTCACTTGGTAAACTATTAGGATTAGCCGAATCCGTTGCCGCCACGCGTAAGTTCGCTAATACAGGTTTTGACCACGTTTGCCCTAAGCCAGTAAAAGCCGTTTGTTGATTGGTAATATGCCAAATCACTTTAGGCGCACTGATATTGGTAATATCCAAACCGTAATACTCAGAACCACCACGTCTTAAACCGAAAAATAAGTAGAGGCGGTCACCGCCTGTATCGGTACTAGGGCGAAATTTACCATCCTTGTTTACATCATCCTGCCAAATCGTAATTGCACCATCAATGCCGTAAACATGTTCGGTGGTAGTGGGATTTTCATAAAAGGTAAGCAGATTTTTTAATAAGCTTTGCGGCATAAATGCCCATTGCTCAATACCTGTATCCGTATCAATGGCATGCAAATAACCTTCATTGGTAGCTGCAAAAATATAAGATTTATCTTTTTCAAAGCTGGAATTTGCATCCTTCAAATACGTTACGATTTGCGGTTTAGTATTCAACATATCGCCCATAAAATAACGGGCTTCATCCTTATCGTTTAAACCCCTCGCAAATTTTATTAAAGCAATACGTTGTTCTGCACTCAAATCAGGATTGCCTAATAAAGTACTACTGAGTTCTGTGTTAGCCTCATGCAGTTTATTCGCCACATTTGTTAACTCTGCACTAGTGTTGGCATAAACCAAATCGGTATATAACTTTCTATTATCGGGTGTTGGTAAACGACTGGCTGCGCCTCCTTTATCAACTTCGGCTCCACTGGGTTCAGCGCCCCAAAAATCGTGAGCTGTTGTTAATAACTCGCCCTTTTCATTCAGTGCAGGCTCGTTATTTTTATCGACTAATTTACCAGCACTATCGCGTTTGAATTTTTTGATATTGCCATTCCAGCGCGCCTGTAATGCATTATCAAACATGGGAATATAAACTTCGTCGCTATGTGATAACAAGCTAGCCTCATTGACCATGTAACTAGGCGAACTAAAGGAATAAGCGGTTTTTTTAATACGTTGTACAATTTCTTGGAACGCGTCGGTTAAGTCTTCCACGTTAGTGGCTGGAAAGAAACCATCAGATTTGGTGACTAGGCTTTTCAAATAGTCAGTGGAATTAGCATCTTCTAAAGCGAAACCAATTGCATAAGTGTCCACCGTTTGATTACCCGTAAACGCGGCATTCTGATCAGTACTTGCGAGCCAATGGGTTAATTCAGGACCACATTTACCACTTTTATAAGTTGAAGGCGTATCCTCACAAGTACCATTAATATAAGCGGGAATTTTGGTATTCACCTTTACTTGCGAAGTATACGTTACAGCTTGACCTGCTAAGGTAGCGCGATTATAGGCGGGATCATCACTAGGATTCGTAACAGAAGGTGGATAATACACCGTACCGTTAGGATCACTATACGGTGAGTAGGTTCGATAAGGATATTCAGGCTTACCATCAGACATCAAAACAATAAAATTCGGTTGGCAACGATTTTTAATAGGTGAACGATAAGTAGGACCTGATGACCACGTTTTACATACTTGATGGTCACATACCGTTTCGCTATGACCGCAAGTATTATCATCATTTTCACAATCGCCATTTGGCAATTTTACACAACATTCGTTGATTAAAATTTCATGGCAGGAGGCAATATCCTTAGTTTCATTACATAAACCTAAACTGTCATTGCACTGCACGGTTTCATAAGAAGTACAACCAAACGACCCCGAATAAGTTAACATATGTGAAGCATTGCTTTGTTCGGGAGATGCCATCCCCCAGCCTACTGAATCACCACGATAATAACGGGCAGCTTCATATAAAGCATCGACAATTGGCGTACCCCCTTGAGCTTGCCACCCTTGCACTACTTCGGCTAAGAAACTACGGACTTTTTGACTGCCTGAACTAGGATTCGGTAAATTATCGTTATTTTGATAAGGTGCAAGCATAGGCTGTACCTTGTCATCCGGTGATGTAATGGGAAAGTTAATACCTTTATTAGAACCCCAATAATAATCGCCAATATTGGCTTCATTCGCATAATGCATTAGCCCAATATTTAAATTACTAGGCAAACCTGCCATTGTTTGAGTAAACGCATCTTGCATGACTTGCATACGCGTTCTATTCATAGGGTCACTTGGCACGGGCGTTGCCATTGAACCTGATGAATCCATTAAAAACAGAATATTCGGTTTAATTTTTTCTGTATTACCCGTAAAGTAAATTTCGGTCTCATCTGCCATTAATACAGCGCTATACATTGCAGGCAGTGCTATTAGTAAGCACTTGATTCCTCGCTTAATCCCGTTCATAAATGCTCCTCGACGCGTGCTTACCAACATTTAGTAGAGGCACTATTGTTTGCATCCTTCGCGGACTTAGTACCTAGCTGATTGACCGTAAGGCTTTGGCACTCACTGTCTTGCGCTTGCGGTTTCGTTGTAACGGGGCTTGCCGTCATTGCAAAACCAGTACAAACCGTCGTATGGTTACCTGTACATCCAGTGGGCGTAACGCTCATGGTTAAGTTATACAAACCTTCGCTAGAGATTGAGTTGAATTCCAACTGGGTAAGATCCTTAGCGTAACTGTTATTACGGATGTAATAAGCTTCTTGACGTTGCGCAGCTTCTAATACCGCCGTTTGCGCATCGACCCGCTTGGCACGTTGTATGTGTTTAACGTAACTGGGATAAGCAAAGCCTGAAATAATGGCAATGATTGCCACCGCAATCATAATTTCGATGAGGGTAAAACCTTGCGTAGGTTTCATTGTTGTTTTCATACCGAATACCGTCATTATTTTAATTAATTTCTAATGGGTACACACCATTGCTCAGCATGTCGACTGCTTGCGCCTGTACCGGATAATTCTGAGCGAACGTTGGCTACAAATTCACCTCGCGTCATATTCGCGCCGTTCATACGCGTACTCATAGCGACACCATCTAAGGGCGGGCAATTCACAATGTTAGGTTGAGCACCCCAACTTTTATCTGCTACGGCCGTAATGCCTGCATTTAAGCCCGTGTCAGTGCTTTGGGGAGCAAGCCATTTAAAATCGAGATTACGATTGGTATCACTTTCTAAATTCACAACTTCATGCAAAACCCGTGAGCGTGTGCCGGTATTTTTATGTAAAACCGCTTCACTATTTTCCCAAGCTTGCACATATAGCAGTTGATTACCTGCAATACGTGTATCCGTACCCGCCATTTTAACAGCAGATACACCCAACACCGTCAGGGTGAGTAAAATTACCAATCCCCATAATAAGACCGAACCTTGTTGTTGATATTGATACATGGCTCATCCCTTCTAATTATCAACCGCATTACGTAACTGCACCACTGTGCTATACACGGCGCGTTGATAACGGTCACTTGTATTAATTGTGGTGTCTAATAATTTATAAGCTTTCGTCTGCGCTTGTTCTAACGCGGGTTCGTTAGAGCGCATTAGAATCGCCACTTTAATAGTTAAAACTTTCTGCCAAAGTTTTTTCGTTTCGACTTCAGTGGCTGTTAAGTATTGATCAACGGTGTGATTAATATCGTTATCATTGTCAACCCCATACAAAAATTGCAAATTCTCAACCCCTTGTGCAATCGGTGTGCCACTGGATGAGCGTGAGCTAATGCAATATAAATTAGGTTTGTTGTCAGTTGATGATTGGTCTATATAAAAACTATTGTACACATATTGGCTAGTACCACTGGCATTGGTACGACACGCAACCGCATGTGCATTTTCCCCCATATTAAGGCAATCCAAATATAAGTTATTGTCTGCGGCAAAAATAACGCCTACCGAATCGCTAGCGCCACTACTGCCATCACGCGTTGGTTTTAATAGATTAAGTGCTTTAATATTGCGCTGACCGTCACTGCATAATGCATTGGTAAGACGATTAGCTGTAATAGCATCTGGACGAATAAAATAATCACCTGACCATATTTTATAATTGGCGTGCTCTAAACTACGCGTTAAGGTAATGAGGGCTACGCGTGCATTTTCATCCATCAAACTTAATTGATCACGCGTTTGGTAGGTGCGTTTACTAGACGTATAAATCGTAATGATACCGCCAATTAAGACAACGCTTAATGCCAGTGCAATCATTAGTTCAAGTAACGTTAGACCTCGTTGATGTTTCTGGAATAACATGTCGCCCCCTGTTACAACACAATATTCATATTAAGATCAAACGTATCTGTGCCCGTGCTTGCCTTACTTGCATTAACGTTTTTAGCAGCAACACGCTCTTGCCAGCGCAACTTAATACTAACGCCATTATTACAGTCCCCACTCAAACAGGCCACGCTCATTTGCCCATTCATCAATGAGGCATCTATACCGTCGCTACCGCCATAGCCACAAATCACCCGGTATAAATCGGCAGCAGCTAACTCTTGCCCATTACATGTAGAACTTAAGCAGTTTTTGCTAGGTGCAGGGTTTGCACAGTAAGTAGCAGTGCTAAGCAATTCAGTCGGAGTATCGGTATTAAGCACGTACTTACCCTCTACCACACCTTGCCGATTAGCTCGCATACGCTCTAATAAATCGTGTAATAACCAAGTGGCTTGCTGAACTTGATAGGAGTTGTGCGTGGTTTTTAACGCGGCAATTTGCATACCTGCTAAACCTAATAAACCGGTAGATAACACAACTGTGGCAATGAGAATTTCCAATAAACTTAAACCGGCTTGCAAAGCACGGCTTGGGCGCGCTCTGAACGACCTCTGCATACGGTCACCTATTAGTATTATGATTGCGGCAATTTAATTAGAAACAGTATACCTGAAATACGCTTGATTTAATAAACATTACAAATGAATCCGATAAGCTGTCTTATTTATAAAGCCAAATCCTAGGCAAAAAAAAGACCCCGCAGGGTCTTTTTCAGATCAGCTTTAAGCAAACCGTCGACTAGTCGGCATCTTTCATGCTTAAGCGCATACGACCTTGACGGTCAATTTCCACTACTTTTACGCGTACGCTATCACCAATTTTCAGGTAATCATTCACGTTTTCCACGCGATCATTGCTGATTTGTGAAATGTGTAACAAACCGTCTTTGCCCGGTAGAATCGTTACAAATGCACCAAAGTCCATAATGCGGGCAACTTTACCGTTATACACACGATTTAATTCAACTTCAGCAGTAATTGCTTCAATCATGCTACGCGCTTCATACGCGGCTTTAGCATCAACGGCAGCAATCTTGATAAAGCCTTCATCGCTAATATCAATGCTAGTGCCCGTTTTTTCAGTAATGCCCCGAATCGTTTCGCCACCTTTACCAATGACTTCACGAATTTTCTCTGGGTTGATTTTCATGGTGACATAACGCGGCGCGTATTCAGAAATTTCTTCACGCGGTGCATCTAAACCTTTGGCCATTTCACCTAAGATATGCAAACGCCCCGCTTTAGCTTGGACTAAAGCTTGTTGCATGATTTCCTTGGTAATACCATTGATTTTAATATCCATTTGTAACGCGGTTACACCTTCTGCCGAACCCGCTACTTTGAAATCCATATCGCCTAAATGGTCTTCATCACCCAAAATATCGGATAATACCGCAAAGCGCTCGCCTTCTTTAATCAAGCCCATTGCAATGCCTGCAACCGGTGCTTTAATTGGCACGCCTGCATCCATTAGCGCTAGTGAACTACCGCACACGCTGGCCATTGAACTTGAACCATTCGATTCAGTGATTTCAGAGACGCAACGAATGGTGTAAGGAAAATCTTCTACGTGTGGAATCATGGCTTTCACGCCACGTTTGGCTAAGCGACCATGTCCAATTTCACGACGCTTTGGCGAACCAATTTGTCCGGTTTCGCCCACACTGAAGGGAGGAAAGTTATAATGGAACAAGAAGTTATCTTTATACTCACCCGCAATGGCATCAATCACTTGCGCATCGCGTTCTGTGCCTAAGGTCGCTACCACTAAGGCTTGGGTTTCACCACGCGTAAACAAGGCTGAACCGTGGGTACGAGGTAATACGCCTACACGTACGCTAATGGGGCGCACAGTTTGTAAATCACGGCCATCAATACGCGGTTTGCCATCTAAGATGCTGCCACGTACTACTTTTTTCTCAAGGTTTTTAAATTCACCTTTAATTTCTTCTGCGCTTAAGCCTTGCTCACCGTCTTTGGCAGCTAATTGCTCAATCGCGGCATTCAGAATTTCATCAACTCGTGCATAACGCGCTTGTTTTTCGGAAATTTGGAAAGCTTCGACTAGTGCCGCTTCAGAGGAAGCTGTCAACGCATCAATTAAAGCTTGATTAGCCGCAGGTGCAGTCCAATTCCAAACCGCATTATTCACGTCAGCGGCTAATTCATTAATAGCTTGGATCGCCACTTGCATTTGCTCATGCCCGAATACCACAGCACCCAGCATAACTTCTTCGCTGAGTTCATCGGCTTCGGATTCCACCATCAATACCGCTGATTCAGTACCTGCTACCACTAAATCCAATGCTGAACTTTTGATTTCTTCATTAGAAGGGTTCAGTAAATATTCACCGTTTTTGTAGCCTACCCGCGCCGCGCCAATTGGCCCTTCAAACGGAATTCCAGCTAATTTTAATGCTGCTGATGCGCCTAACATAGCCGCAATATCAGGACTTACACTAGGATTCAATGACATTAAAGTAGCAATTACTTGCACTTCATTAGTAAAGCCATCTGGAAATAATGGGCGAATCGGACGATCAATTAAACGCGCGATTAGGGTTTCTTCTTCAGTAGGACGCGCTTCACGCTTGAAAAAGCCACCCGGAATACGACCTGCCGCATAAAATTTTTCTTGGTAATTGACAGTTAACGGAAAGAAGTCGCGTCCCGCCACTTCGGTTTTATTAGCCACAACCGTTACCAATAAAACGGTTTCATTCATATTGATAATAACAGCAGCACTGGCTTGGCGGGCAATTTCGCCAGTTTCAATCGTGACTGTATGTTGACCGTATTGGAAGGTCTTTGTAATTTTTGCCATACCTAAGTAATTTCCTAAAAATGATTGAGTTTCAATAGATAAGATAAGGAGATATCACGGGCAGGCTGTTGAAAAACACTTGCGATCTAGCAGAAGTCATCAAGCCCTTTTCAACAACCTTCCTGCGTGAATTAAGCATTATAAAAGTCTGAATTCAACAAAACAAAACACCGCACGAGGGCGGTGTTTTTAATCGAGCACCTATTAACGGCGCAGACCTAAGCTCGAAATGAGCGCTTGGTAACGATTAAGATCTTTGCGCTTGAGGTAGTCAAGCAATTTACGACGTTGGTTAACCATCGCCAACATACCACGACGTGAGTGGTGGTCATGTTTATGGGTTGCAAAATGGTCCGTTAAATGCTTGATACGCGCTGTTAATAACGCGACTTGCACTTCCGGGGACCCGGTATCTGTATCTGATTGGCGGTATTGCGCAACAACACTCGCCTTTTCTTCTGCACTCAGAGACATTCGCCAAAGCTCCAGATTAAAGGTTGATAAGAGGGCGCGGATTATACACCAACTTTACAACATTTAACACTAGCGTATTGACATTTTACATAGCCTCCGCTAAGGCAAAACGTAGATTATTGCCAAGTCGTGCCTGTTCTGTGCGGGGTGTAGTCGATAATTCTAACAAGCGCTTCATGAGTTGTGCAGCTAATTGTGGCTGCCCAGCATACACTGCACATAAGGAAATTTCGTCTAACAGTAACCAATCATAAACGGCTTTTTCGACGAACAATATGTCCTCTGGCAGAGACGGGTTATCCGTAATATGTCGCCCTAAGTGATAACCTAAATAATGCTTACCTTCGATACGACACAGACGAATGGCACTACACAGCGCTTCCAAACGACTGGGGCGATAATGATGCGCTTTTAAATAAGCGTCTATCACATCAAATAAGGGTTGCTTGAGGCGTTCCTTACAATGCCCAATTTGCAATAGTGAATAATAAACTTCCTCTGCCCACCCGCCCATATCAACGCGTTTTTGATAATGTTCCAGCGCTTTTTCGTTATTACCATCATCTCGATAACTTTGCGCTAAATAGAAACGATAACGTGTATTGTTAGGCTCATCTACGATAGCTTTTTCTAAGACTTCAATGTCACGTTTATATTTATCAGGATTGTGGCTACGGTTACCCTCTCGCGTAGCACGCATAGCATAATTACCTTGGTACGCCACACTGGGCTGAGATTTATCACAAGTTAAATATTCGTGCAGCACCCCTTCCCAACGCCAATTTTTACTGGTTTTAATCAGTTTAGTGTTGTAGTACTCAATCTCATTCAAGACCATTTTCAGTAGATATTCGTCAGCCGTCAGATTTTCAAAACGGAAATCATCGGCTTTATCCAGAAAATCATCCGCATCAATAATCAGAATATAGTCGGCTTTGTCTCGCGCCCGATCTAAGGCTAGATTACGGTTATAGGCAAAATCTTGCCATGCGTCTTCGTACAACTCACCCGGCACATGCTGCTTGGCAAAATAGTTGCGAATTACTTCTTGTGTACCGTCGGTAGAACCCGTGTCACAAATTACCCAATAATTAATTAAATCTTTAACACTTGCCAAGCAACGCTCAATCACAGGCGCTTCATTTTTGACAATCATGTTTAAGCAAATGCTGGGTTGAGTTTTCGCTTTAGAGGATTTGTTTTTATGCGAATGTTTTTTTGCTGATTTAGCAGAGCTCATAGCGCTTCCTTATTATTGTTCATCATTACAAGGATTAATTAAATGCTATGACTCTGCCAAATCACCCTATAGGTCGCAATCACTCACGGATAGGAGGTTAATTTCCACAGAGCAACTACACTTCCTAAAAAGACCGCAAATGGAATTAATAAACCTGTACCCCAAATATTTAAAATCAGCCATTTAAAGGGGGTTTGGTGTGCCTGAAAAGTGTAATAACTTTTATAAGCCATCCACAACAGCAGTAAGGCAGCTAAGCCAAAAATGCAAGCTAATACCCAATCAATGCTGTCGGTGTAACCGTGCAAAACTAGATTACCTAATAGACCGAAGCCAGAAAGTAAGAAATAACCGGGAATCAGTAAACCTAACCAAGATACCCAAAACAAAACCTGCTGCCAGCGCTTATACTGATACACCTGTGGCATCATAATGCAATCCCCAAGTAACGCAGCCCTTTAAACCCCATGATTTTCTCGGGTTATAAAGGCTGATAATCAGTCGCTACTAGGCAAGGCTAGATAATCGGAGCTGATCGACAGATAACAGGCTGGATTCGCTCAATTAATGACAGTGTGATGCAGCAAACTGCATAATGAATCGTTTAGATAAAATTTAAGACTTAAAAGGCAAGCTATGGCGCAATATATTTATACCATGAACGGGGTGGGCAAAGTCGTTCCGCCCAATCGTTATGTTTTAAAAGATATTTATCTTAATTTTTTCCCCGGCGCAAAAATTGGCGTATTAGGCTATAACGGCGCAGGTAAATCCACATTACTGCGCATTATGGCAGGTGTAGATACTGAAATCGTGGGTGAAGCACGCCCACAACCCGGTATTAATATCGGTTATTTGTCACAAGAACCCCAGCTTAACCCTACTAAAGATGTGCGCGGTAATGTCGAAGAAGGTTTAAAAGTTATCAAAGATGCCCAAGCACGTTTAGACGAAGTTTATGCCGCTTATGCAGAACCTGATGCCGATTTTGACGCATTAGCCGCAGAACAAGCCCGCTTAGAAAATATCTTGCAAGCGGCTGATGCACATAATTTAGAACATACCTTAGAAATTGCCGCTGATGCGTTGCGCCTACCACCTTGGGATGCAGACGTTAGCAAATTATCCGGCGGTGAGCGGCGGCGCGTTGCCTTATGCCGCTTACTGCTGTCTTCTCCAGATATGTTGATTCTAGATGAACCAACCAACCATTTAGATGCAGAATCAGTCGCATGGTTAGAACGTTTCTTACAAGAATTTCCCGGCACCGTGGTGGCTGTTACGCATGACCGCTACTTCTTAGATAATGTGGCAGGTTGGATTTTAGAACTCGACCGGGGACAAGGCATTCCGTGGGAAGGTAACTATTCCTCGTGGTTGGATCAGAAAGAACGGCGTTTAGCTCAAGAGAAAAAATCAGAGCAAGGGCGCTTAAAAGCCATGAAGGAAGAATTGGAATGGGTGCGTTCCAACCCCAAAGGTCGCCAAGCTAAAAGCAAAGCGCGGATGCAACGTTTTGAAGAACTGTCTTCTAGCGACTACCAAAAACGTGCCGAAACCAATGAAATTTACATTGCACCTGGACCACGCTTAGGTGACTTAGTGATTGAAGCCAATAACATTAGCAAATCCTTTGGTGATCGCCTGTTATATGAGAATCTAAGCTTCAATTTACCCAAAGGCGGTATTGTCGGCGTTATTGGTCCTAATGGGGCGGGTAAAACCACGCTTTTCCGTCTAATTACAGGGCAAGAACAAGCCGATGCAGGTGAATTCCGTGTGGGTGACACCGTCAAGATTGCCTATGTCGATCAATCACGCGATGCCTTAGATGCGAATAAAACCGTCTTCCAAGAAATTGCGGATGGGCATGATCTCATGAATGTTAACGGTTATACCTTACAGTCACGGGCTTATATTGGACGTTTCAACTTTAAAGGTGAATCACAACAAAAACGCATTGGGGATTTGTCGGGTGGGGAGCGCAACCGCGTTCATCTAGCTAAACTATTGAAATCAGGCGGAAATCTATTATTACTTGATGAACCTACCAATGATTTAGATGTTGAAACCCTGCGAGCCTTAGAAGAAGCGTTATTAAACTTCCCCGGCTGTGCAGTGGTTATATCTCATGACCGTTGGTTCTTAGACCGAATTGCCACACATATTTTAGCCTTTGAAGGGGATTCGCAGGTCACGTGGTTTGAAGGCAACTACAGCGATTATGAAGATGATTATAAACGTCGACATGGTAATGAATTACATCCGCAACGTATTAAATATAAACGATTAAAAAGCTAAAGGCTGCTTACCCAACTTGCTTAAACTCCTCATTGTAGGGAGTTTAAGCTATACAATTTTCATGCAGCTATTTAATACTTAAATTTATAAATAAAAATAAATTATTGCCGTCTGTAAGGCAGTTTATCTCACTTATCCCGTTTACACGGTTCAAGTTCCGTTCATTGTTCCATACTCCAAACCGTCCGAGGGAGCACTTTGTAGAACAAAGAATAAAGATCTCGGTTTAACTCTATGAGAATGTAATAGCGACGCTGTCATTATGACACATCCTGAGAACCGTTAATTGTCAATGTTACTTCTCAAGAGTTTCTTAGCTTAACAAGAGATGTTAACCACATCCCCATAATTGACTTAAGTACGGAGTAACTCAACGATGACGGATATTACTTCACTGCTTTCAGGTACAAGTACTAGTATTGGCGCTAGCACTAATACCAGCAGCAGCACAAGCAGCGCAAATTCCAGCATTGGTGCTAACACTAATGCTTTCTGCTTTAATCCATTCAGTTTATTAGGTAATACAGGCTCTAATAACAGCAGCGCCATGATGATGATGATGATGCTGCAATTAGTAATGCAATTAATGCAGCAACTGCAAGGCTTCAATACCAATCCCAATAACAACCCTAATAATAATCCAAATCACAATCCTAATGGCAATACCTGCAATGGCGGTCATCACTGTGGTGGTACAACAGGCCCGACAGGCGCAACCGGTCCACAAGGTCCAGTAGGTCCAACTGGCGCGACAGGTGCAAATGGTACGAACGGTACTAATGGCGCAACAGGCGCTACTGGTGCAACAGGTGCTACTGGTGCAACAGGTGCTACTGGCGCAACGGGTGCAAATGGTACGAACGGTACTAATGGTGCAACAGGCGCTACTGGTGCTACTGGCGCAACGGGTGCAAATGGTACGAACGGTACTAATGGCGCAACAGGTGCTACTGGCGCAACAGGTGCTACTGGCGCAGCAGGTGCTACTGGCGCAACAGGCGCTACTGGCGCAACAGGTGCTACTGGCGCAACGGGTGCTAACGGTACTAATGGCGCAACAGGTGCTACTGGTGCAACAGGCGCTACTGGTGCAAATGGTACGAACGGTACTAATGGCGCAACAGGCGCTACTGGTGCAACAGGTGCAACAGGTGCAACAGGTGCAACAGGTGCTACTGGCGCGACAGGTGCAAATGGTACGAACGGTACTAATGGTGCTACTGGCGCAACAGGTGCTACTGGCGCAACGGGTGCAAATGGTACGAACGGTACTAATGGTGCTACTGGCGCAACAGGTGCTACTGGCGCAACAGGTGCTACTGGCGCAACAGGTGCAAATGGTACGAACGGTACTAATGGCGCAACAGGTGCTACTGGCGCAACAGGTGCTACTGGCGCAACAGGTGCAAATGGTACGAACGGTACTAATGGCGCAACAGGTGCTACTGGCGCAACAGGTGCTACTGGCGCAACAGGTGCAAATGGTACGAACGGTACTAATGGCGCAACAGGTGCTACTGGCGCAACAGGTGCAAATGGCGCTACTGGTGCAACAGGTGCAACAGGCGCAACAGGTGCTACTGGCGCAACAGGTGCTACTGGCGCAACAGGTGCTACTGGCGCAACAGGTGCTACTGGCGCAACGGGTGCAAATGGTACGAACGGTACTAATGGCGCAACAGGTGCTACTGGTGCAACAGGCGCTACTGGTGCAAATGGTACGAACGGTACTAATGGCGCAACAGGCGCTACTGGTGCAACAGGCGCTACTGGTGCAAATGGTACGAACGGTACTAATGGCGCTACTGGTGCAACAGGTGCAACAGGTGCAACAGGTGCTACTGGTGCTACTGGTGCAACAGGTGCAACAGGTGCAACAGGTGCGAATGGTACGAACGGTACTAATGGCGCAACAGGTGCTACTGGTGCTACTGGTGCTACTGGTGCAACAGGTGCAAATGGTACGAACGGTACTAATGGTGCTACTGGCGCAACAGGTGCTACTGGCGCAACAGGTGCAAATGGTACGAACGGTACTAATGGCGCAACAGGTGCTACTGGTGCAACAGGTGCAACAGGTGCTACTGGCGCAACAGGCGCAACAGGTGCTACTGGCGCAACAGGTGCAAATGGTACGAACGGTACTAATGGCGCAACAGGTGCTACTGGTGCAACAGGTGCTACTGGCGCAACAGGTGCAAATGGTACGAACGGTACTAATGGCGCAACAGGTGCTACTGGCGCAACAGGTGCTAATGGTGCAACAGGCGCTACTGGCGCAACAGGTGCTACTGGCGCAACAGGTGCAAATGGTACGAACGGTACTAATGGCGCAACAGGTGCTACTGGCGCAACAGGTGCTACTGGCGCAACAGGTGCTAATGGTGCAACAGGCGCAACAGGTGCTACTGGCGCAACAGGTGCTAATGGTGCAACAGGCGCTACTGGCGCAACAGGTGCTACTGGCGCAACAGGTGCTACTGGCGCAACAGGTGCTAATGGTGCAACAGGCGCTACTGGCGCAACAGGTGCTACTGGCGCAACGGGTGCGAATGGTACGAACGGTACTAATGGCGCAACAGGTGCTACTGGTGCTACTGGTGCAACAGGTGCTACTGGCGCAACGGGTGCAAATGGTACGAACGGTACTAATGGCGCAACAGGTGCTACTGGTGCAACAGGTGCTACTGGCGCAACGGGTGCAAATGGTACGAACGGTACTAATGGCGCAACAGGTGCTACTGGTGCTACTGGTGCAACAGGTGCTACTGGCGCTAACGGTCAAAACGGTGCTACCGGTGCAACAGGCGCTACTGGCGCAACAGGTGCTACTGGCGCAACAGGTGCTACTGGCGCAACAGGTGCTACTGGCGCAACAGGTGCTACTGGCGCAACAGGTGCTACTGGCGCAACAGGTTCTAAAGGTGCTACCGGTGCAACAGGTTTAGGATTTGACCCCTGCCTAGACATTAACCACAATGGTCAAATTGACTTATGTGAGTTAGACATCTTGTTTGAAAGATGGTTAGCAAGCAAACTGAATGGTGATGCTAACAATCCACCTAATAGTGGTCCAAATAGTGGTCCAAACAGTGGTCCAAACGGTGGCCCAAGCTGCTAATAACCTATTAGGTTAATTAGTCCAAAAGCCTCTTAAGTTCGCTTAAGGGGCTTTTTTATTGACTAAATTTTCTATAGAAGTTTGGCGTTATAGGCAGAAAATAACAGAGTGAGTAGACTGGCGGCTTTCAATTAACTTTTAGCGTATAACAATGGATGAAGCATTTTTACCTTTACGAGATCGTTTAAATCTCGAAACAGCACGCATCGAATGGACAGCATTACAGAGGTTCTTCGCAGCAGGACGCGTATTACAGGTAGCGTCGGAAATAGATTTAATCGACGTTGCCGCTACTTTTGTAGAAGATAAGGCAGAGCCTATTCAAGCATGGATGCAAGCTAAACAATTACAGCCTGTAAGCGATGATACGGCACGGGCTTGGGTAACGAATAATCCTGATAATTTATGGGCAATTGTGGTCGCGCCGTGGGTATTAGTGCAACAACGCTGATGACATAGCAATAAAAAAGGCGGCCATTAGCCGCCTTCTTATTAAGCCTTCAAGACTTATTTATTTTCGCGGTTATCCACAAGGCTTTCAACCACAGTTGGGTCAGCCAGCGTTGAGGTATCACCTAAACTATCCAGTTCATTTGCCGCAATTTTACGCAGAATACGACGCATGATTTTACCAGAACGTGTTTTTGGTAAGCCCGGTGCAAATTGCAGTAAGTTGACTTTGGCAATAGGTCCGATTTCTTTACGAACTAAATCGCCTAATTCTTTCTTCAGTTCTTCAGTTCCTTCCACTCCTGTCATCAAGGTTACGTAAGCGTAGATACCTTGACCGGTTAATTCATGTGGATAACCGACTACCGCTGCTTCCGCTACGCTAGGGTGTAACACTAACGCAGATTCAATTTCGGCTGTACCTAAACGGTGACCGGATACGTTCAGAACGTCATCCACCCGACCCGTGATCCAGTAATAACCGTCTTCATCGCGACGTGCACCATCACCTGTGAAGTAGTAGCCCGGATACATAGCAAAATAAGTTTCAATGAAGCGTGGATGGTTGTTGTAAACCGTTCGCATAATGGAAGGCCAAGGGAATTTAATACACAGAATACCTTCGGCTGGGTTGCCGTCGATTTCCATACCTTTCTCATCTAACAAGCAAGGTTGTACCCCAAAGAATGGCGTCGTTGCTGAACCCGGTTTTAACGGGGTTGCGCCCGGTAATGGAGTCAACATATGCGCGCCGGTTTCAGTTTGCCACCAAGTGTCCACGATTGGACATTTGTTGCGACCGACCACACGGTAATACCATTCCCATGCTTCTGGGTTGATAGGTTCGCCTACTGTACCTAACAAACGTAAGTTGCTGAGTTTAGCGCGTTCAACGAACTTGTCGCCTTGACCCATTAACATACGAATAGCAGTCGGTGCAGTATAGAAAATAGAAACGTTATGTTTATCGCACACGTCCCAGAAACGACCCGCGTCTGGATAGGTAGGAATCCCTTCAAACATTAAAGAGGTCGCACCATTGGTCAATGGACCGTATACGATATAAGAGTGACCGGTTACCCAACCCACGTCCGCTGTACACCAATAAATTTCGCCTTCTTTATAATCGAAAACTAATTTATGAGTCATGGCAGCTTGTAATAAATAACCGCCAGTAGTGTGCAATGCGCCTTTTGGCTTACCGGTAGAACCAGAAGTATACAGAATGAATAATGGATCATCGGCATCCATTTCTTCTGCTGGACAATCTGCACTCGCGTCAGCTAAAGCTTCGTGATACCAAATATCACGACCTTCTTGCCATTTAACGGGGTCGCCACCGCGTTTTACTACGATACATGTGTGAACGGTTGGGCATTGTTCCATAGCTTTATCAGCATTGGTTTTCAATGGAACACGTTTACCACCGCGCATAGATTGGTCAGAGGTAATAATTACGCCGCATTCAGCGTCATCTACACGATCACGTAACGCGTCTGGAGAGAAACCGCCGAATACGATAGAGTGTACTGCCCCAATACGTGCACAAGCTAACATCGCTACCGCTGCCTCTGGAATCATCGGCATGTAAATAGAAACGCGGTCACCTTTTTTCACGCCACGGCTTTTCAGCACGTTCGCAAATTTAGAAACTTCTGTGTGCAATTCGCGATAGGTAATTTTACGATCTTCATCTGGGCTATCGCCTTCCCAAATAATAGCCACTTGGTCACCACGGGTATCTAAATGGCGATCTAAGCAGTTATAAGAAACGTTTAATTTGCCGCCTTCAAACCAACGGATAAACGCATCATCATTAAAAGACCAGTCCAGCACTTTGTCCCATTTTTTGAACCAAGTCAGATAATTTTCTGCTTGTTCAGCCCAGAAGCTTTCAGGATCATTCACAGACTGCGCATACATTTGCGCATATTGTTCAGCATTTACGTGAGCATTTGCCGCAAATTCGGCAGGAACAGGGTAGATTTTTGCGTCAGACATTACATGAACTCCTCATCATTCTAAACTCCTCATACACTACTAGCCGTTTCTGTGATGCTAATTTCAATGCTATTTTTTATGTTTGTACATTTTATCTTCTGAGAATTAACCGGCTATGTCTAGCCGGAACTGCGAAAATTTATTTCACAATGGGCGTTATACCTGCAAGTGCCTGTTCAAGTCCAGCCCGAATTAAAGGCTGCATTGCTGTTTGCAAACTCTTGAACATTCGCGTATTCGCTTGCTCCTCGCTAGCTAATAACTCCTTCATATGTTGGCGTTGGGTTGGCTTGGCAAAGCACATCGGACAATTTTCGACAATTACAGGTAAATTAGCGGCTTTGGCAAAATCTGCAGTTTGCCGCTCGCGCACCAACACCAAGGGGCGAATAACCCGCAAATCACCCGCATCAATTCGATAATGCGCTTTCATGGTTTTCAATTGCCCACCGTGGAAAGCAGACATTAAAAAACTTTCTGCTAAATCATCAAGATGCTGTGCCAATGCTAATACATTATAGCCCTGTTCCCGCGCAGTACGATACATTAACCCACGTTTCATACGAGAACAAAACGCGCAATAGGAATCGTTATCCATATGCGTTTCTGCCAGACTAACAATAGGTTCACGTACGTAATAATAAGGAATACCTAAGTCAGCCAAATAAGGGATCAAAGCAGACGGATCAAAGCTTTCAGATTGGGGATCAATTGTCACTGCTGCAAATTCAAATTTAATCGGAGCATGTCTTTGAAAATGATGCAAAATATGCAATAAACTCAACGAATCTTTACCACCCGATAAACCTAATAAAATACGGTCACCTGCATGGATTAATTGATACTCGCCAATGGCTTTCCCTACTTGCCTTAATAAGGATTTAGGCGGTGTTACAAAGCTGTTCATCATGCAAGAAACATAAACGATTCAGTGTAAATATGCTATATATAACGCCATTAAGAAAAATTATAAGCAGCTTTTATGAAAACATATAACTGCCCACAATGCGGTAGTGAACTACCCATCCACTTTAAACACAGCAAATTAAGTGTGTGTAGTCACTGCGGCTCGACCATTTTATTAGAAGATAAGGCACTGCGTTCCGTCGGGCAAGCAGCCGCTTTGGCTGACTTACCCAGCCTGATTCAGATGCACATACCCTTTACCTATGAAAGCCAGCACTATACGCCCGTAGGCTTGGTGCGCTATCGCTTCCAATACGGGTTATGGGACGAATGGTGGGTTTTAGATAGCCAACATAGAGGGCGATGGTTAAGCGTCGATGAAGGCGATTATGCCTTTGAAAAACCTTATCACTGGCTTGGCGACTTTCCCGATATTCGGAATTTAACCGTGGGCATGGAACTCAAACAAACCCAAAAAATTTGGCAAGTTACCGAAAAAGAACTGGCGCTTTGCATCGGTACACGCGGCGAATTACCCGAAGCCATTCTAACAGGCGACCGCATGGGCTACGTGCATCTATCGTCGGAAAATCAAGCTATTATCACCTTGGAGTACCCGTTAAAATCGCAAGAAGCACCGTTAGCTTATAGTGGACGTTGGCTTGATCCTTTTGCAATTAAGGTGGCGGTATGACACAAGCACCGACCGTAAAAAGCATTCGTTGCACTACTTGTGCTGCGCCCTTAAAACTGTATGGCGGCGGTCACAAAATTCTTACCTTAACGTGCGAATATTGCGGCTCAGTCATGGATGTGCGCCGTGAATTTGAGTTATTACATCAATTTAAAAACCATGCTAAAAAACCGGCTTGCCCCATTGAACTCGGCATGCAAGGTCAGTTTTATGGGGTAACTTTTACGGCCATTGGTCTTATTGGTTATCATGCGGATACTGCTTGGGTGGATATTTTATTATATTCGCCTACCCACGGTTACGCTTGGTTAACGTATGAGGATAATCATTTTACTTTTATGCGGCGTTATCGTGAGCCTGTGCCTAAAACTATGTGGACAGCCACGCAACGAGATAGCATTTCTATTAATAAAGAAAGCTTCAAATATGTTGGGCAATATCAAGCACGTATTAATTATGTAGCAGGCGAACTCACATGGTTAGCAAAAGAAGGGGATTTAAATCAACAAGCGGACGCAGTTAACGCACCTTATATCGTATCAGCCGATAAAAACGAACAAGAAATCGAGCTTTATAAAGGTGAATACTTTACGCCACAAGCGGTTTATGATGCTTTTGATATTAATGATAAACCTTTAAAAATTTTAAATATTCATCCAGCACAACCTTATAACGATCAATGGAGTAAACCTTTTAGCAAGGTAAGTTTAATATTTACCTTGGTTGCCTTGGTTATCATTATACTGTTATCAATTTTCTTTTCTGGAAAAACTATTTCACGCCAATTTGTAACCGGTGAAGATTTGAAGAAAGGCTGGCAATCTATTCCTTTCAATATTCAACACCCGCAGCATCGTTTAAAAATAGAATTCAGCACGAATAGTCTAAAAAATGCATGGGTTTCCTTAGATATTGAATTATGGCATAACAATCAATTACAACGCACTTTGAATAAAGAATTATCTTATTATTCAGGCTATGATGACGAATATTGGACAGAAGATAATTCTAATGTAGCCGCCGTCATTAAAGTAGCGGAAGCCGGTGATTATACTTTGAAGTTTGAACCTCCAGAAGGTGGACACGGTGAAGATGATACACTTAGTAATAATGTCAATGCCAATTTAGTTATTACGGTCAAAGAAAATTATTATAGTGACTTCTATTTTATGATTCTGCTAGTGTTTTGCATGTTAGGCGCATTATGGTATCCGATTGCCAAATGGCATTTTGAAAGCAAGCGCTGGCAGGAACAAGCGGAGGATGACGAATGAGCCGCTGGTTTCTCTTATTCTTCAGCAGTTTAACGATAGGTGCTGCCGTTTTAACCTACTATAGTGTGGGCATAGAAGAACCTGATAAAGATAATGCCAGTGTACGTTCTGGCAGTCACGGCGGTGGGTTCAGCTCTGGCGGTTATAGCGCTGGAAAATAAACAAATTATTAAACGATTAAGGAGCTAAAAATGACAGAATTAACCCTAGAACACATTGTTTCAAGCCTTGTTTATGGTTTGATTGGCATGGGCTTATTTGTCTTTACACTGTTTGTATTAGAATGGATTCGCCCTTTCCCCTTAGAAAAGAAGATTGTAGAAGAAAATAATACGGCAGTAGCCATTGTCGTAGCGGCTGTTATTATTGCTTTAGGTATGATTTATTCGGCAGCTATTAGGTAATAAAAAAATTAGAGAAATTAAATAAACTCCTCTAATTTTTAAATTGAAATTAATAACCCATAATAATTTCAATTTCCGGATAAGACTGTAACTCACGTAATGGTTGACGTATGGGTTTAATCGCCCGCATAAAACAGGTCATTTCATAAACCACATTACGTTCGCTGCTAATTTTTGCCATAATACCTGCGTGATTTAAACCTGCGCAACGTTCGGGGTTAACACGCAATACTATTTTCTGAGGTTGCCAATCACCACGATAACCATAATCCGCACGCCAATAATAAGTTTGTGAAAAATAACCGAAGCTATCTAAAAAATAAGGACGAACATGTGTAGGATCTTCCCAAGCATCATCACTAGAACCAAAAGGCACATTGATTTCAACTACTGCATCGGGGGTAGCCAAACGCCATAACTCTTCCATTAGCCCTAAGGTATTTTTAATGTGCTCTAATACATGGGATAAATGAAAATAATCTACACAGGCATCTGGTAAAGCAATAGGATTTTGTTTTACTTTTTCTAAATCACAGACAATATCAACACCGGGAAGCGCAGCAAAATCCAAATTAAGCCAACCTTCACGAATATTACGCCCACAACCAACATTTAGACGATAAGGAGCAGACAATTTTGTTTCAACGCTAATTAATAAACTGTCATTAATAACCACTGGGGATTTAGTTTGCTTTTTTGCTTTTGTAGTTTTCATAAAAATTAAGTAATTAAATAAAAATCATAACAATAGTAGCAAAACTTAATATGTTGTAAAAAAAACAAGATAAAAGGTCTAAGTCATAGTTTAAATGGTACATTATCTATCTATAAATCAATTAAATATTTAACATGAATGAAATATATAAACAGCAACAACAATTAGCACTTTTATTTTCTGCTTTTGTCATTGCAATTTGTGGGCTAATTTATGAATTACTAGCAGGTACATTATCCAGCTATTTATTGGGCGATTCGGTTTATCAATTTTCATTAGTAATCGGCTTATTTATGAGTTCAATGGGCGTGGGCGCTTGGTATTCCCGCTTTATTGAGCAACAATTGCCGTTACAATTCATTCGCTTGCAATTATTAATCGGTTTAATAGGAGGGTTATCTGCACCCATTTTATTCTTTGCCTTTGCTATTTTGGATAACTATAGCCCCTTGCTGTTTGTGTTGGTGTTTATTCAAGGCGCATTATTAGGCATCGAAATTCCTTTAATCATTCGTATTTTAACTGAACATTTTTCATTAAAAATTAATGTATCTAATGTCTTTACCGCCGATTATATCGGGGCTTTATTAGCAGCTTTATTATTTCCGCTGGTGCTTGTGCCACAATTAGGCTTATTGCAAACCGGCTTTGTTACAGGTTTATTAAATGTTGGGATTGCAGGACTGGCTATTTATGTCTTTCGCACAGAATTAAGCACTTTAAAAACCTTAATTAGCTCTACGACTATACTAAGCTTGCTGCTTATTATCGGCATATTGGTTTCTAATGGTTTTACCAGTAACATGGAAAATAAGCTTTATCAAGATGAGATTATTTATAGCCAAGATACGCCTTTTCAACAGCGTTTAATTCTCACGCGCCGTCAGGAACGGATTCGTTTTTATATTAACGGCGCATTGCAGTTTGATAGCTTTGATGAATATCGTTATCACGAATCATTGATTCACCCGGCAATGGGCTTAGTTCGTCATCCACAAACTATTTTGATTTTAGGTGGTGGGGACGGTTTAGCCGCCCGCGAATTATTGCGTTATCCACAAGTACAACAGATTCACTTGGTTGACCTTGATCCGTCTGTAACAAACTTATTTTCACATAATAAATTACTAACGCCCTTAAATAAGCAATCACTTACGAATCCTAAAGTAAAAATAGTTAATCAGGATGCGTGGAAATATTTAGAACACAACGCCCCCTTATACGATGCGATTTTTATTGATTTACCCGATCCGAATAATACCAGTCTGTCAAAATTATACAGTTCGGCTTTTTATAGTTTGGTCAAACAGCATTTAGCGCAAGACGGTGTATTGGTAACACAAGCCACTTCGCCTTTATATTCGCGGCAAGCATTCTGGTGTATTGATAAAACCTTGCAATTGCCCGCAGGTGAACAGGTTACGCCTGAAATATGGCATACCCTACCCTATCATGTGCATGTCCCGAGCTTTGGTGAATGGGGTTTTGTCATGGCAGCACGTCAACCGCTTAAGCCGAGCAATATTCAATTAGCCAACTTAAATTATCAATTTCTAACGCCGAGCATGTTGCCGCAGTTATTTGAGTTTCCGGCGGATATGCGTTCCTTACCTGTGGAAACCAATCATTTGATTAATCATCCGCTGTTGGAATATTACGAGAAAGGCTGGAAAGACTGGTATCAACAATAGACCATGTGGGAGATTGAATTTGCGAGAGCTATTACCTAAGTTAGTTCGACATCTCTAATAGCTAACAATTTTAGGAAACTAGCAATGATCATTAATAAAATGGGTCGTATTGCCTTAGTTGTGGGCTTGAGCTTAATCAGCTTAACCGCTTGTTTTAACGGTGGTTCTAAAACTGAAACCACCCCTGGCAGTACCGCTAGTACCAGTGCAATGCCGATTCAAAATGTCTCAAATAGCGAGTTACAGGGCTTACTCGATAAAGGTGTTACCTTAGTGGATATTCGTACCCCCGGCGAATGGCAAGAAACGGGTATTATTGCTGGCAGCAAACCGATTACCTTATTTGAAGAAAGTGGCGCGATTGCGCCCTCTTTTGTTAGCAAATTACAGCAAGCGGTCAGCACAGACAAACCGGTGGCGTTGATTTGTCGTACTGGCAACCGCACACAAGCTGGGGCGCAAATGCTGCAACAGTTGGGTTATAAACAGGTGTATAACGTCACACATGGCATTAAAAGTTGGATGGCTGAAGGGCGGAATGTCAGCCGTTTTTAAACAATTTACCTAGGGTGGAACTTTGCCTCACCCTAGCCTGCCTACAAAAGCCATAACATCCTTAACCACTTTGGTCGCCCACCTAATTTTTATGTTATCTTGCATAAAAATTCCACGGAGTTATTAAATGAGTGCTTTGTTTCCACCGATTCGTGAAAATTTCCATGTTTACTTGCCTGTGGATGAGCAGCATACCTTATACGTTGAAGAATGCGGTTCAGCCGAAGGTATTCCTGTGGTGTTTTTACACGGTGGACCGGGGTCGGGTTGTGAAGCATGGCATCGGCAATTTTTCGACCCCAATCGTTACCGTATTATTTTATTCGACCAACGTGGCTGTGGACGCTCTACTCCGCATGCAGAATTAAATGCTAATACCACTTGGGATTTGGTCGCGGATATGGAAAAAATCCGTGTGCATTTAGGGATTGAACGCTGGGCAGTATTTGGCGGTTCATGGGGTTCAACCTTGGGCTTAGCGTATGCTGAAACCCATCCCGAACGTGTGACCGGTTTAATCTTACGCGGTATTTTTTTAAGTCGACAGCGTGATATTGATTGGTTCAATGAACTGAATACCGGCGTAAATCGGATATTCCCTGATTATTGGCAGGATTATCTCGCCCCAATTCCCGAAAACGAACGCGGACACATGGTCAAGGCTTATTACCAACGCTTAACCGGTGAAAATGAAATTGCCCGAATGCAGGCGGCTAAGGCTTGGTCCACATGGGAAGGGCGCACCGCCAACCTACACCCGAAAGAAAGCGTAGTCGCGCATTTTACCGACCCGCATACAGCTTTGAGTGTGGCGCGGATTGAAGCCCATTATTTTATTAATGGTAGTTTCTTAAGCCCCAATCAACTCTTAGAGAATGCGCATAAGATTGCCCATTTACCCGGCAGTATTATTCACGGGCGTTACGATATGATTTGCCCCTTAGAACAAGCGTTTGCCCTACATGAAGTTTGGCAAAATGCCGAGTTCCATATTATTCCGGCTTGTGGGCATGCCGCCAGCGAAGCCCCCATTCAGCAAGCGCTAGTCACCGCCACTGAACGTTTAGCCGAGATATTAAGCGCATGATTGGTTTAATTCAGCGAGTGAGTCACGCCAAGGTAGTGGTTGATGGCGCAACGGTTGGGCAAATTGAGCAAGGGATTTTATTACTCTTAGGCGTGGAAAAAGCCGATACCCCTGCTAAAGCTGAACGCTTATTAGAACGCATTTTAGGTTATCGGATTTTTGCGGACGAAGCGGGCAAAATGAATTTATCGCTACGGGATATTCAAGGCGGTTTATTGATTGTGCCGCAATTCACCTTACCAGCAGACACCGCTAAAGGTTTACGCCCTAGTTTTACACCCGCCGCGCCCCCTGAACTCGGCAAATCGTTATTCGATTATTTTTGCACACAAGCCCAACAGCAATTTGCCACGGTACACACCGGCGTATTTGGTGCAGATATGCAGGTCAGTTTAACCAATGACGGGCCGGTTACGTTTTGGCTAACCGTTTAATCACTGAGCGGCTGATGAGGACGAAACATAGTCGCAATATAGCTACTCACCGAATCGTCGCGTACTTTCTTATTGCTGTTTTGGCTTAAGGCAAAATCGGCTAAGGTTAAATCTTCAAGGAATAAGCGCCATTTACGCGTCACCATTGCCCACGCTTGCCGCGCTACTTCTGGCAATTCTGGGCTATTCGAGGGCGCAATATTGCCTTCCTGTTCTTCGAGAGCGGTGGTGGCTATTAGAATATCGGCTAGGCTAATTTGCGTTGGTGGGCGTGATAAACGATAACCGCCCCCCACACCGCGCAAGCCTTCGATTAAACCCGCTTTACGCAAATCTCCAAACAAATGTTCTAAATAGGAAGTAGAAATTTCCAATGCAGCCGCTAACTCCGTTAAATTCATTGGCTGCTGATTACGCTCTTGATTAGCTAAAACCAATAATGCTGTAATCGAATGTTCATCTTTACGTGAAAGTCTCATTCCGCCAATTCCTTTAGTCGCGCATAGCTATATCAATCAATCTTAATCAGGCTTTAGTTTAGAAATTCAATAATTATGCCAAGTGAATTTAAAGCCTAATCAAGCTTAAGCCTGTACAACGTGCACTAAAAACGTTAAACACTCATGACAAGGCTTTAGTTTAGTGCAAGTACATTAGGCTTTAGGTTATTTAGTGTGCCAAAATTTTCGCAAGAAACGCCTGCGTGCGTGCGTTTTTCGGTTGTGAAAAGAAGTCATGCGGATTGTTTTGTTCCACAATCTGCCCTTGATCCATAAAAATCACGCGATCTGCTACCGATTTGGCAAAGCCCATTTCATGTGTCACACACAGCATCGTAATGCCTTGCGCGGCTAATTCGGTCATAACGTCCAACACTTCATTAATCATTTCTGGGTCAAGCGCGGAAGTCGGCTCGTCGAATAGCAAAATCTGCGGGGTTAAACATAAAGCGCGGGCAATCGCCACCCGTTGTTGTTGCCCACCAGATAATTGCAAGGGAAATTTATGCGCTTGTTCCGCAATGCGTACCCGCTCTAATTGCTGCATCGCGCGTGCTTCGGCTTCGGCTTTTGGCACTTTATTCACTTGAATCGGCGCGAGCGTCAGATTCTCCAACACGGTTAAATGCGGAAACAAATTAAATTGCTGAAACACCATACCCACTTTACGGCGCAGCACGTTGAGGTTTTTTACGTCGTCATTGACTTCGATACCGTCGACGATTAACTGCCCTTGTTGATGCGCTTCGAGCCGATTAATGCAGCGAATTAAGGTGGATTTACCCGAACCAGACGGGCCACAAATTACAATGCGTTCGCCTTTACTGACCTTTAGATTAATATCACGCAACACATGAAACTGATTGCCATACCATTTATTAACGTTGTTAAATTCAATCATTGTGTCAGACATTAGTGGACTTTCCCCCGATTCACATGCCGCTCAATCCACTGACTATAACGCGACAAACTAAAGCAAAACGCAAAATAAATCGCCGCAATAAAAATATAACCTTCCAACTTATACGGCACCCATGTGACATCGCTATTCACCGCAATATCCAATGCGCCCATTAAATCGGCAAGACTGACAATCGTCACTAAGGAAGTATCTTTAAAGGTGGAAATAAAGTTATTCATAATGCCCGGCACAACGGTTGCCAAGGCTTGCGGCAGAATAATCTGACGCTGGGTTTGCCAATAACTCAAACCTAACGAAGCCGCTGCCTCATATTGCCCGCGAGGAATGGCTTGCAGCCCACCGCGTATCACTTCAGACAAATACGCCGCTGCAAATAAAGACATGGCAATCAACACCCGCAACAGATTGTTAATGGTCACGCCTTCTGGCATAAACAGCGGAAATAAAAACGAAGCCATAAATAAGACAGAAATCAGTGGCACACCGCGCACCAATTCCACATAAAGCGTGGCTAAGCTTTTAAAGACCGGCAAATGCGACACCCGCCCCAAGGCTAATATCATGGCTAAGGGAAAGGCAGCAGCTAACGACAAGGTGGAAAGCAGTAACGTCAGCGGTAAACCGCCCCATAAATCGGTTTCGACCGGTGTTAACCCGAATAAACCGCCGCGCATTAAGCTAAAACAAACGATTAGGTTAATCAGCCACACCACCGCCAGCGATTTACGCCAGTATTGCCGCATACAGCTAATCACCAATAACACCACCATTAGCAGCGTGGCTAATAAGGGTCGCCATTGCTCGGCATTTGGATAATGCCCGAATAAAATCACGCGATGCTTTTCGCTAATAATGCCCCAACATGCACCGACACCGCGTGCCGCTTGGCACTGATCGGCATCGGCTATCCATACCGCATTGCTCACTGCCCATTGCCACACCTGCGGCAAGTAATACAGCAATAAAGCGCCAATCGCCAAGGTCATCAGGCTATTCAGCGGACTACTAAATAAATTAGCGCGTAACCATGCAACTACCCCTTGCGTGGGTATCGGTGCGGGGCGCGGCGCAATCGCTTGAAACACAGTGGCTTGAGTCATAGGTTAACGCTCCTGTAACGCCACATGCTGGTTATACCAGTTCATAAATAAAGAAGTCGCTAACGATAGGGTTAAGTACACCAACATAATCAGCGCCATACATTCAATACCCCGCCCCACATTATTATTAGCGGTATTCGCCACGAATACTAAATCGGGATAGCCCACCGCCACGGCTAATGAGGAGTTTTTGGTAAGGTTCAAATATTGGCTGGTTAATGGCGGAATAATCACGCGTAAGGCTTGCGGCAATTGCACAAAGCGCAAGGCTTGCATACGGCTCAAGCCTAAGGATAAGGCGGCTTCTTGCTGCCCCCGTGAGACAGCGGCAATGCCACTGCGCACGATTTCCGCAATATACGAAGCGGTGTAAACCGTCAAACCGATCAATAAACTAAAGAACTCCGGCGAGATTTGTAAGCCGCCTTGAATGCTAAAGGTTTCTTTAACCGGACTCTCCCAATGCAAGCCATTGGCAAACGACAACATCGGTATAGCCAAGCCGTCCTTGCTTAAATACATACCTAAAAACGGTTCAGCGTCGGCCACATCCGGCAAACCATTTACAAAAATCAGATACCACACGAACAGTTGCAGCAATAAGGGAATATTGCGTACCACTTCTACATAACTGAGGCATAAGCCGCGAATCAAGGCGTTTTTAGAAAAGCGTCCCACGCCGAGTAATGTACCTAATAGCGTCGCCAACACAATGCCCAATAGCGCGACGCGTAAGGTATTGAGTAAGCCGACTAAAAAGGCTTTCCAATAAGGATCAGAGGGTTGGTAATCAATCAGACTCTCGCCAATCTGAAAGCCCGCAGGTTTACCTAAAAAGTCATACCCGCTTTGAATACCACGGGTACGCATATTGTCTAAGGTGGTATCGGCTAATAACCAAAGCCCGCTGACTAATACGAGCAATAACAGCGCCTGATAAAACCAAGCGCGGAATTTTTGGTTACGCCATAACTGGATGGCTGGCTTCATGGTTTAACGAATCGGGGGCGCGTACATAATGCCGCCTTTGTTCCACAATTTGTTTAAACCGCGATCAATTTTCAATACAGATTTTTCGCCTAAGTTACGATCAAAGGTTTCGCCGTAATTGCCGACCGCTTTAACCGCACGATAAGCCCATTCTTTATCCAAACCTAATAAACTGCCTAAATCTTCGCTTGTACCCAAAATGCGTTGCACATTGGGGTCGGTGCTGGATTTCTTCTGCTCATCTACGTTGGCTTGCGTAATGCCGTATTCTTCGGCCTCAATCATGGCGAATAATACCCATTTGGCAATCGTGAAAAATTCATCATCGCCACGGCGTACCGCAGCGCCCAACGGTTCTTTAGAAATTACTTCCGGCAAAATTACTTGATCGTCTGGATTTTTTGCTGCGTGGCGTTCTGCCGCTAAGCCGGTAATATCCGTGGTATACGCTTGGCAACGCCCGCTGTAATACGCCGCCGTTGCCGCTTCGTTTTTCTCAAAAACCAACGGTTTAATGGTTAACTTATTCGCAGTGGCATAATCGGTCAGATTTTTTTCGGTGGTCGTACCTGCTTGCACACACACCGTCGCTTTATCCAATTGCTTAGCGCTGGTCACTTTATATTTCTTATCGACCATAAAGCCTTGTCCGTCGTAGTAATTAATACCCACGAACATTGCGCCCAACGACGCATCGCGGGTTAATGACCAAGTAGTATTGCGTGATAAAATATCAATCTCGCCAGATTGCAACGCGGTAAAGCGTTGTTGCGCATTTAACGGTACCCACTTCACCTTGCTGGCATCGCCTAACACCGCAGCGGCGAGTGCTTTACAATAATCCACATCCAAGCCGCTCCATTTGCCTTCACTATCCGCCGATGAGAAGCCAGCCCATGCCTGATTCACACCACACACCAACTGCCCACGCGCTTTAATCGCATCCAGTGTTTTGCCTGCCATTGCGGGCATACTGCTTAAGCCCCATGCACACAAACTTACCCCAGCCAGCCACTTGCCATACTTATGTTTTAACATCACTATCCAAGCCATTTTTTGTCAGAATGCGCAGATTTAAACAATATCCTCTGAGCAAGTAAAGGCAAAAATTGTTTAAGCCTTTACAGAAATAACTAATAATAAGCGTTTTATTTATGCATTAATTAAATAAAAATTTTCCCATTCACGCGCCTGCGCCACTAAGGTAAAATCGCCATTCGCTAAAGCACAAACATATTCCAGACCTTGTTTAATAATAAAGGTATTGTTGTCTATAAACTCAATTATTAGTTTTGAATCTGTAAACGTCAAACACTGACTCACCAACCCATTGGCTTGGATAGACTCAAGATAAACATCTGTATTATTCTGCCTATAAAATAAAACAAACTGTTGCCCTATGCGTTTGATTTTAACTTGGCAATAGTTTAACGCATCTAAACTAGCGCTTAACTGAATTAAGCATTGTTTCATTAAATCTATATAAAGGGGCAAGGTTTGCCAAGTTGTCAGGGCTTGCTCCGCCGCGTCATAGTCATAAGCGTTGTAATAATGTCGCCATTCTAACTTTTCAAGCGCCAAGCCTACAAAGTTTATTTCAGCACTATAATTAAAGTAAAAATTCGGCAATTTAAAACTAAACTCAGCCGAATTGCCCGCTGGTAGTTCAATATCACAATAGTAATAATCGTCTTTAATTTTCCATATGCTATTGTTTAAGGGAAATACAAAATGCTGATTCACTCTAAGCTGTATTTGCCGCAATGCTGCGCTAGGTGTGGCATTAATCGTTGCCAAAATTACCGCATTACTATTCGCCGTTTTATTAAATAACACTGGATTGGCTGCATTGCTCAAATCAATTCGTTTGGCTTGGTAATTTAAGGAAGGTTTAACCGCTATAAATTCATTTTTTACAACATCAAATACCTTTTGATTAAGCAATTGTATATCTCGGTGCAAATGCACATCGTCATAAAATAAATTAGCATTGCTTAAGCAAAACTGTTGTAGCGGAACGAAAGGGTAATGATAACTCTCACATATCTTTTCTGCTATATTATTCAGCCTAAACTGACAAGCATTATAATTTCTGGATAAAGTTGCAAAAAAATAACAAGGTACATTATAAAGCTTTAACATATGGCATAATGTATCGAATAGTTTTGCAAAATGATTAAATAAATCTTCAGGCGCATTATTCAGTTGTTGTTTATTGGCTTGCGGCGTTAAATTAGAAAACCAGATATGGTCATTCCAATAATAATGGGCTGCCTCTTGAATATGCGCATCATTACTTGGCAAAAAGATACAGAGCACCGCATTCTTTTTGTAAATAATTTTATTCAAAATCAAATTAATGAGATTCAATGTGGTTGTGCCAGACACCGCACTGGTTTTCACTTGCACATCACAATTGGCTTGTAATAACAATTCTTGAATGCCAAAGGCCAAGCGCTGCGAGACATCCGCAAACATATTTTCTATGCTGGAATCACCTAATAAAATCAGTTCAGTGGTAGCCTGATGTTGTAAAGCCGTATTAATATAGCCATCGCCATCCGTGGAAATAAAATAACTACGCTGCTGATCTAATAACGGCGCATATGTTAAATAAGTATCGTTGGGCGTTGTAAAATAAGCTTGGCTGGCAGCAAATTCTTTTAAACGTATGGATCTAGACATAATATTAATACTAAGAGTAATTAATATTATTAATAATACTAACAAGCGATTCTGCGATAGTGAATTACGGATATAAGGCTAGTTTTTAATAACAAACTCAACAATATGCTGGGTATACTACATAAATCCTATGCTCGGACTGGATGATTTAGCCGCCGCCTTGCGTTTGCATCCTCGCAAATTCTGCACTATGCTTGTTGGCGTGGGTGCGTGGCATTCACACTACAAAATTCTGGAACTCTTAAATAATCTAGGCGGCATTCCATCCGCCCCAGTCTGGCGGTTTTTTTGTGCCAGCCTACCCTCATTCAGCGGATACGTTGGGTGTGTAGGGCATACAAAACCGTGAAGGCGGAAATAACTACGACGTTCTCCTAGAGACGTTTAAGAGCACCCGGCAATTTTGCCCATCTTAAAAATGAATCTAGGAGTCAGACTATGACCATGCGCTGTGTTGCGCCTGCCGTTCCGTATGGGAGGCAGGTATGAGCTTAGCCCGCGATTGGATTGCAGCCGCCTTGAGCGCCGACCTCACCCAAAACGAGCTAAAAGCCTTTTTAGCCATTTTTCACCAAACCTTATGTTACGGCAAAACCCACGATGCCTTGACGCTGAAACGCGTCGCCCAACTCGCGCACGTCCGCGCCGACCGCTTAACCCCAGCCCTGCGAGCGATTGCCGATAAAGGCTTAATCGAGGTGGAATCCCACGCGGTATTTGGGCAAACCTTCAGCATTCCCCAACCCTTACTAAGCCAATACCCCAGCGGTTTTTTTGTGCCTGCGCTACCGAAAAACAGAAGCACCGCCACGAAAACAGAGGCAGATTTAACCGAAAAACGGGAGGCTATAACCTCTATTAACCTTACCGCATTAAATCCCACCACTACCCCCCGCGACGCGCCACCGACTCCCGCCGCCAGTATGCAAGCCGAACTACACTACCCCGCCGACTGGACACAGGCACAACGCCAACGCGCCCAACATATCCTCGACGGCTTAAACCCGCTGGATGCCCGCGACTGTTTAGCCTTACTCATGCAAGCCTTGCAAACCCCGCAACGCGTCAAAAGCCCACTTGGGTTTTTATACCAACTCGCGCAAGCCGCCCGCCACGGCAAGCTAGACCGCAGCCGCTTAACCCCCACCGCCAAGCCACCCACTCAACAACCCACACACGCCGCCCGTATTGCGGCGATTCAAGCCGAAATCGCTCATATCACGGGCTTGTATGCGCTAGCCAATACTGCATTGCCTGCGACAGAACAACGCCATTTACAATACTTAAAGGCGGAATTGAGGGGGTTGACTTAACATTAGGTGGGGATTGTGTTGGAGCGGTTAAAACCCCGCATTTTCCACCTGAGATAACCATTCAGTCGTTACAATCCACCAATCAAGCTGAATAATGGTTGGTTTGCGCTCACGATTACTAAAGTTATGAGTATGTTAAAGCGCATACATCGAGGTCTTAGCACAATATGGCAGCCCCTTTTAAATCTTGGCTTTATGGTAGCCTACTATTTTTAAATACGGGGGGCTATTCTGCCTTGGCGGAACTAGCTCCCACCAGTTACCTAGGCTTTAATGCAATCGACCGTTGCACTGACTTCCAGACTGTAGTCAAAAGCCATGTAGAACTCGGTCAACGTATGCATTGTGGCAATCAGCTAGCCCACTGGCAGCAATGGCTTAATCCGCAGACTCGCAATCAACAGTATCAATGGTGTTTACAACAGGATGCCAAAACGTTAGATAAGCTAAAGCAACAGTTAGATAACGACTTTTTTTATGGCAATAAGCCGAGTGCGTCGTACACCACAAAGGAGTTTAAGGCAGCAAACTTATGTCCACATACCCCTTATCACTATGATTTAGGCAAACAAACAAAGTACGATGCATCACAGCTTAATATTAGTGATAAACCTGATTCTGATCTCATATCCTTCCAAACTATTTCCCCAGCATTGCGGCAATTTATTATAGAGGTGGAAGCCAATGGGCAGTTTCGCCAAGCCAATCCCCTACGCCAACTATATCCAAGCTATCCCAGCTGCCAATTAAAAGGCATGCCTATTCCACTTAGTCTCAATCAACAGGCTCAACAATGGTTAATCGTACCGAATGAGGCATGTTGGCAAGTGCAAGCCTACCGTAAACAGAAACAATTTTGGCCGCAACGTTTCTGGTTAGTGGAGCAAACGCATGACGGTAAAATAAGACTACTGTTAGAAGAAGACGCGGCTAATTTAGTGCTCTATACCACACAAACCGCCGGTTATTATGATTTTACGCTGGTCACTAATTCAGATTCGACTTTCTCGGCAGGTAAGCAGTTTGATCCCGCCTCCTATGCTGTCTTTAAACAGCGTAATCGTGAAGAAGATCGTATAGGCGGCTACGGCTTCCAACGCTTTCACTATAACCCCCAAACCCAACGCTACGCAGCGCCAGATAAAGGTAAGGTGTTTTTTTGAGAGAATAACAACTTGAATCAGTCTGACCCTAGAATTCGTGCTTAATCCGGTTGCTATTGGCGAGGTAGGTGTAAACTGTAATTTTACCCTAGAATCGGGGCTGGAGACCTTACATTCTAATAGACGGGACTACTGAAATAATTATCAATACTAAGCGGTAATCCATAACCTGCAACTTCGGCAAGAACTTTTGATGACAACACTGGCCCCCCATCAAAGCTAGTTTGAAAATGTCCACATCGCCAATATCCCTCAAAAATTTTTGACAACCTAATTATCTCTGGTTGCAAAGGAGTTAGTTTTCGTAAAAGAAACCATAGCCCATTTTCTAATGATTCCCACTCCAATTGAAATCCCTCTTCGCCTTGTCCATTGTATGCCCAAAATGGAACACGTTTCCTGCCGTCTGATCTAACCGACAAGCCATCTGAAGACCTAGTTGCCTGTAGCGATAAACAACGAGTAATATCGTCAGATCGTAACTCATCGCCAAAGAAGCAAAGTTCAATCGAATAAGTATGATCTACCCCGCGAATAGTGGACAACCCTAAAAGCGAGTATTCTTTCCTGACAGAGAGGTACTTGAATGAGCACGACAAAACCATCCGGCAAAAAAGCCACGCATATACGACACAGCCAAGAATACAAGGTTGAAGCTCTGAAGCTAGCGGCGGATTGGGGCATAGCCAAAGCAGCCAAGCAATTAGGTTTGCATGAATCACAACTATACGCTTGGCGCAAAGACAGTGAACATGCCAAAACAGTGAGTGAGCGTGAAGCGACCTTGGCCGCCGAAAACGTGCGCCTGAAACGCCAACTCGCCCAACAGGCAGAGGAGTTGTCGATCTTAAAAAATGCGGCGACGTACTTCGCTCAGCAACTCAAGCGAGGTACGACTACATGAAACATCATCGGACTGAGTATTCTATTGACGGCATGTGTGCCTGTTTTGGCGTATCACGTAGCGGCTACTATGCGTGGTTGCGGCGCAAACCTAGCCGCCGTTTTGCACAACACCAACACTTGGATGAACGGGTTAATGCCTTGTTTGACCAACATAAAGGCCGTTACGGTGCCAAGCGTATCCAGCTGCAAATCCAACAGAATGATCAGCAGCACTACAACCTGAAAACCATTGCTGCCAGTCTGCGTCGTCAGGGGCTAGTGGCCAAAGCTGCCCGTAAGTTCAAGGCAACCACCTACAGCAAACATAACCTGCCGGTATTTGATAACCTACTAAATCAGGACTTTAGTGCCACAGCTCCTAACCAGAAATGGGTCGGTGACATCACCTACCTGTGGACAGAACAGGGTTGGTTATATTTGGCCGTCATCCTTGACCTGTATTCCCGTCAGGTCATTGGCTGGTCAATGTCCGAGAGGATAACCGCAAACCTCGTGTGTGATGCCCTGCAAATGGCTATTTTCAAACGCAAGCGCCCAATAGGTGTGATCGTGCATTCTGATCGTGGCAGCCAATACTGTTCCCATGCCTACCGGCAGTTGCTGGAAAAGCACCAACTGGTAGGCAGCATGAGTGCCAAAGGCAACTGCTATGATAATGCGTGTGCCGAAAGCTTTCTCCACTCACTGAAAGTAGAAGCCATCCACGGTGAGCGTTTTATTACCCGTGAAGCCTTGCGCCAAACGGTGTTTGAATACATCGAAATCGACTACAATCGGCTTCGGTTACACTCTGCCAATCACTATCGGAGTCCAGTAGACTTTGAGGCAGATTTTTACCAACCACTCGCTTCTTGAGGTGTCCATTTTTGATGGGGTAGATCAGTATGGTTTAATGTTTTCATCGTCTCGCTCATGGTATCGCTATATTAGCTGGAATATTGAAAAGGCACGATTGGCATATATCGAAGATCAAAGCAGCCGAGCTAGATCATTTCCGACAGGCAACAGGAACATCTTTGTTACTTCCGCCTAAACATTTCCAAACAATAGAGTTACCTAAATGTTTCGGAATCATAATCAATATTTCACCGTGAGGTGATGCTTTAACAAAAATCTTTCCATCTTTAGAAACATCAAGATAATCAATATGAGTATTTTTTAATAAATCACGATATTCATTTATACTTTCAATATCTTGCTCTTGAAGATTATTTTCATATAAACCTTTTTCTATTTGTTGCTGCAATGGCTTAAGCTCACCCAACAAACGAGCTATATCTATCCTGTTTGAATAGTCAAAGGCTAGCGGTATTAATAATGCAACTATAAAACCGCCCAAAAAAACGCCTAAAATCAAGGAAAAAAAGTTCTTCATAAGGAAGTTGCTAGAAATAAAGCTAATTTGGATGCATTTTTTAATGCGCTTTGGTAACCGTTTCAAAAATTTATAAACCTTGTAAAACGGTTTTAATGAATTTTTATGCTTAAGTGCATGAATTGAAAAAGCCCTGTAAGTTGTTCACTTACAAGGCTTTAAATGGTAGTGGGTCGTGTGCGATTCGAACGCACGACCACCTGATTAAAAGTCAGATGCTCTACCGACTGAGCTAACGACCCGAGAGCTGCGCATTATAAAGATTATAGAGACGCATGCAAGCTTTTTTTAATGAAAACTGAATAATTTTTTCTAGGCTTGTTCTCTGGCAATCGCCCGGTGTCCAATATCAGTACGATAATAGACTTTATCCCATTGAATTTTTTTAACAAGTTCATAAGCTTGAGCCTGTGCTTCGGTTACAGTATTGCCCAAACCCACCGCACATAAGACGCGCCCACCATTGGTCACAACTTGACCGTCTTGGTCGCTTGTGCCTGCGTGAAAAACTTTGCCGGGCAACGTCGCCGCTGCATCTAAGCCGGAAATCACATCGCCTTTAGGGTAAACATCGGGGTAACCGCCCGCTGCTAATACCACCCCTAAGGAAGCGCGGCTGTCCCATTGTGCGGTTACTTGGTCTAGACGTTCGTCTAAAGCGGCTTCCAGCAACTCTACAAAATCGGATTGTAAACGCACCATAATTGGTTGAGTTTCGGGGTCACCAAAGCGGCAGTTAAACTCCAACACTTTCGGCGTACCGTCTGCTGTAATCATCACACCCGCGTATAAAAAGCCGGTATAAGGAATGCCATCTGCTGCCATACCGCGCACGGTTGGGTAAATAACTTCCTGCATAATACGTTCGTGCATCGCAGGCGTAACCACAGGCGCAGGCGAATACGCGCCCATTCCACCGGTATTCGGACCTTTATCACCATTATCACGCGCTTTGTGATCTTGTGAACTCGCCATTGCCAACACGTTTTTACCGTCTACCATAACGATAAAGCTGGCTTCCTCACCCACTAAGAATTCTTCAATCACCACACGACTACCCGCCTCGCCAAACGCATTGCCGGATAACATATCTTGCACTGCTTCAATCGCTTCGGCTTCGGTTTGCGCCAAAATAACGCCTTTGCCAGCGGCTAAGCCGTCAGCCTTCACGACAATCGGCGCACCTTTAGCTTGAATATAAGTAATCGCCGGTTCGATTTCGGTGAAGTTGGCGTAGTCTGCCGTTGAAATGCCATGACGTGCCAAGAAGTCTTTAGCAAACGCTTTGGACGATTCCAATTGTGCTGCTTGTTGGGTTGCACCAAAGCAGCGTAAGCCCGCCGCACGGAATTTATCGACAATGCCTTTGGATAACGGCGCTTCTGGGCCTACCACGGTTAAGTCAATATGATGCTGTTGGGCATAAGCCGCTAACTCATCTACATTTTCCGCAGCAATGGGTAAATTTTGCATTTTCGCTTCACGCGCCGTACCGGCATTGCCCGGCGCGACCAAAACTTGTGTCACACGCGGCGATTGTGCCAATTTCCAAGCAAGCGCATGTTCACGACCACCGCCACCGACCACTAGAACTTTCATGTTCACTCCCGTGTAAGTCCACCAAATTGCCGCATTAAATATGGATTAACCCCACGATTCAATAGGCAAAATCCACACAACTACCAGTCACCTACAAAACTTTAACGTTTATGCTTAAACCTTTTGGCCCCTTGGCGCGTTATTCCGAAAGTAAGCACATAACACATCGCTTTTTCACATAACAAATGGATTTCATAAGGGGAACTGCCATGAAGCGCAGAATCGGATTATTAGTTTTAGGTTTAAGTTTAATTAGTTTTAATACCAGTTTATTGCCATCTACCGTAAATCGCTCCAGTCCCGTGGACGTCACGCGTAAAGTCGCCACGATTTACCAAATTCAGGCGGGCGATCAGGGCGTAGCGTGTTTACACGAACCCAATACTAAAGCACGCACCACCAATATTTTAAAAAACGGTCAGTTAGTCGATTTAGTGGCGTTAGAAGAAGGTATGGTTAAAAAAGGTCAAGATTATTGGTTACATGTGTACCCACGTTTAAGCCACCGCCCTGCTTGCTATATTAATACGCGGGCGCTAGTGCCGATTGCTTAAACAGCAATTTCAGCAAAATTGGACAGGCTTAAGGCGGATTGAGTACCCTATGTCTAATTTTTATAAATAAACAAGGATAGAGCCGCATGCAAGCCATTCTTGCTAATCCACGCGGATTTTGCGCGGGTGTAGATCGTGCCATTGAGATTGTCGACCGTGCCTTAGAAGTCTTAGGCGCACCGGTTTATGTGCGGCATGAAGTTGTACATAACCGTTTTGTCGTGAACAACCTACGTGATAAAGGCGCGGTATTTGTGCAAGAACTGGATGAAGTGCCAGATAATGCCACCGTTATTTTCAGCGCCCACGGGGTTTCCCGCGCGGTACAGGACGAAGCCAAACGCCGAGGCTTAAATGTATTCGATGCCACTTGCCCCTTGGTTACTAAAGTACATTTAGAAGTGTTGCGCTATAGCCGTGAAGGACGCGAAACCATTCTCATTGGGCATAAAAATCACCCCGAAGTCGAAGGCACCATGGGGCAATACGACAGTTCCGCAGGGGGGGCGATTTATCGCGTGGATTCACCCGCAGAAGTGGAGGCTTTACAGATTCACAACCCTGAAAAACTGGCATTTGTTACGCAAACCACCTTATCAGTAGACGACGCGTCTATCGTCATTGATGCATTACGGGCACGTTTTCCGCAGATTATCGGGCCTAAGAAAAATGATATTTGCTATGCCACCCAAAATCGCCAAGATGCCTTAAAACAACTCGCGGATAACTGCGATTTAATTCTAGTAGTCGGCTCGCCGAACAGTTCTAATTCTAACCGTTTGCGCGAAATTGCCGAAAAAAGAGGGACGCCCGCGTATTTAATTGACGATGCTTCGGATATTCAATTGGCTTGGTTGAACGGCAAACAAAAAATTGGCGTAACGGCAGGGGCTTCTGCACCAGAAATATTAGTGCACGGTGTTATTCAACATTTGCAGCAACACGGTGCAAGTGTAGTCATGCAAGATTCTGGCATTCATGAGAATGTAGCCTTTGTCTTGCCTGCTGCGTTACGCCCTAGCAAGAGTCAATAACCGTTTCTCGGAAAAATATATAAGCTTATATAGAAAAACGTTATCATTTGGGTTGTGAAGGCTGAACTTTTTCTCAGCAAACCTATCTTAAAAATAATAAATCGTTCAAAAAAAATCGTGGGGATAAAACCATGAACAAACCTTTATTGCTTTTAGGGGCGCTGACTGTATTTATGATGGGATATTGGATTCCCGAAGATCGTCATGTACCGGTTGAAGGCGCAAAGCCCTATGATTGGAACCCAGCTTCCTTTTGGTACGTTGGCGGCACAGTAGCGCAAAAAGGCATTAATATTTTTGCTCGCAAAGGCACGCCCGTAGAAGCCACCACAGGTGGTTTAGTGTTGTATCGGGAAAATGATCCACAAGGTGATAATTCTGTGTGGGTATTGGGTGCAAAATGGCGCTTACATCATTATGCCAATCTAGACAGCGTGGATGTTAAAACCGGCTCTTGGGTAAAAACGGGCGCACGTATCGGCACGATTGGCACATTAGCCAATGTTAAAGCACGCCCGGCCAATTTATATTATTCGATTCGTAGTTTACCGCCACAAGTGTCTGAATGGCAGCCAGAGCAGCCGTTTGGTATTGAGCGGGTTTTTTATGTCGATCCTCATAAGTTTTTAACCGAGTACCAAGCCAGCGACGTTACGGCTACCCCCAGCAGTACAACTGATACTCATTAACTATTGATAAGTAGATCGTATCGAATCTATTAGATACCTGATAAATGGTAGGGTTAAATCCTACCGTTTTTGTAAACCCATACTATCCTTTGCCGTATATTGATAAACTAACAATAGTTATGGGGATTTTCTGTGGTAAATCACTTTCCTACTTATTTGCTGAATACCTTGCATGTTGTTGATAATGCAATTCTTACTAATGAATTTGGACAGCTAATTGGCACTAGTACCCAAGAAGATAGCCGCAAGGAATCATTAGCCACGCTTACCGCTGCCTTGCAACGTTACACGATAAAAAGTCTAGAGCACTGCAATCTAGGGCATAGCGAATACACGCATTTGCTTATCCAAGGCGGGCATTATTATCTAATTCCGTTGTCACAACAGTACACGCTAGGCTTAGCCCTTAGCCAAGCCATTGACGATACTTATCAACTGATTCAACAAGTGCAGCAATTATTCACAGAATACCAAGTTCAAAACACTAGGTTAGTTTAAAGCGGATATAGATTTGCTAGACTGGGCTCTGTTTTCTGCAAACTCTATATCTGTATGCAATATCAAATTATTCCGGTTACGGCATTTGAACAGAACTGTAGCCTAGTCTGGTGTCCACAAACTCAACATTGTGCTTTAGTTGATCCGGGCGGCGACCCTGAGTTGTTATTGAACGCGATGCAAGCTAAACAATTACAGCCACAAGCCATTTGGTTAACCCACGGTCATTTAGATCATGTGGGGGCAACGCCAACGTTAGCCAAACAGTTGAACATTCCGGTGTATGGTCCACATGAGGCTGATAAGTATTGGTTAGATGCGCTCCCCATCCAATCTCAACGCTTTGGTTTACCAACTTGCCCAGCGTTCGTTCCAGACCATTGGTTAAAGCACGGGGATACGCTCACGCTGGGTCAATTAAGCTTTAACGTGTTACATACGCCCGGTCATACACCCGGTCATGTGGTATTGCACAATGCCGAGCACGCCACTGTGTTTGTGGGCGATGTACTGTTTAACGGCGCGGTGGGGCGTTATGATTTTCCCGGGGGTAATCACGCCGATTTAATGAACTCCATTAAAAGCCAATTATGGCCAATGGCGGATGAAACCGTCGTTGTGCCGGGGCATGGGCCTACTACTACCATTGGTTATGAACGCCGTTATAACCCAATGGTGCGCTAATGTGTAAAGCCCAATACGTGTTTATTGTTATTGTATTTTTGCTTAGTTTATTCAGTTTTGGACGTAGCCAAGCGCAAACACAAGATTTACAACAACCGATGTTAGCGGCTCACAATCCAGTCCGCGAATCTCTGCATTTATCGTCGTTAACTTGGTCGAGTGAATTAGCGCAGTATGCGCAACAATGGGCGCAACACTTAGCGACGCACGGTTGCAAGATGCAGCATCGACAACACGCGGGGCAAGCAAGACTGCAAGTAGGCGAGAATATCTACTGGGCAAGTCCAGTTACTTGGTCAGATGGGCGGCGCGAAGTGCAAGCTATTAATGCGGCAGATGTGGTTAGCGCGTGGGCTGATGAAGCACAGGATTACCACTACGCCAGCAACACATGTAAAGCGGGTAAACAATGTGGGCATTATACACAAGTGGTTTGGCGCGATACTAAACAAGTCGGCTGTGGTATGAGCTTATGCCCAAATCAAGCACAGATTTGGGTTTGTAATTACGATCCACCCGGTAATTGGGTTGGTGAAAAACCCTACTAGGGTTATCGACCGTTTATCGCTACAATACGCGCATTTTTCGCTTTTTTAGGAATGCGCGCCATGTCAAATGTGGATATAGCGGCGGTTAAAGCTTACCTCTTAGCTTTACAAGATGATATTTGCCAGCAACTAGCCGCTGAAGATGGGCAAGCCTCTTTTGTAGAAGACGCGTGGCAGCGCCCAGCCGGTGGGGGTGGTCGTACCCGCGTTTTAAGCAAAGGTGCGGTATTTGAACAAGCAGGGGTTAACTTCTCGCATGTCTTTGGCGATCAATTACCTGCTTCAGCCACAGCGCATCGTCCCGAATTAGCAGGGCGAACCTTTCAAGCGATGGGGGTGTCGTTGGTTATTCACCCGCACAATCCTTACGTTCCTACCTCACATGCTAATGTACGCTTTTTTATTGCTGAAAAAGCGGGAGAAGCGCCTGTCTGGTGGTTTGGTGGTGGTTTTGATTTAACGCCGTATTATGGCAATTCAGCGGACTGTGTCGCATGGCATCAAACCGCTAAAACTGCTTGCGAACCGTTTGGTGCAGATGTCTATCCGCGTTATAAGCAGTGGTGTGATGATTACTTCTTTTTAAAACACCGTAATGAAACCCGAGGTATTGGTGGCTTATTTTTCGACGATTTAAATGAATGGGGGTTTGAACAGTCATTCGCGTTTACGCGCAGTGTCGGCAACCATTATATCCAAGCCTATCGCCCAATAGTTGCCAAGCGCAAGGCGACACCTTATGGCGAAAGACAACGTGACTTCCAACTGTATCGGCGCGGCCGTTATGTGGAATTTAATCTGGTGTATGATCGTGGCACGCTATTCGGCTTGCAGTCGGGAGGGCGTACCGAATCTATTCTGATGTCCCTCCCACCACTGGTCAAATGGCAATACGCTTATGAACCTGAGGCAGGCAGCGAAGAAGCCACACTTTACACGGATTTTTTAGGCAAGCGGGACTGGTTAGCGTAAAGCGCTAACCAATGCCTAATTACCATGTTTTTTCACCGGGTTGTGGCTTGTGGCTAGATAACTTTATAAACTTCCAAGCTAAGTAACCAAGAAAACCAAAAATAAAGATAATGGTGAAAATAGACATGAACACAATGCCAGCATCACTAGTGAAAAATGACATAAAAGCACTCCTGAATGAACAACTTATAACATTTTAAATGTGTCATTTCACACAGTGTTTGAGATTGCTCAAACACTGTTATCACTACTGTGCAAGATATTGCTAAAAATCAAATTATTGCAAATTAGTTTTTGCCAGTTAATTTATTAAGGGCTCGATCAGCACTAATTAACCCATAACCATAATCTTCATCCCAACCCGACTTGCCTAAATCAATAGCGGTATCATTTAATAGATTGGGGCGGAAACCGTTACGTTTCACTGATAATAATAAGGCAATAACGCCTGTGGCATGAGCCGTTGCTAAGGATGTTCCACTAGAGACTGAAAAGGAATTATCCGGTGCAGTCGTGAAAATACCCACCCCCGGCGCGGCTAGGTCGATATAACTGCCACGATTTGCCATTCTAAATACCCCTTCACCTTTATCGACCGCCGTTACCGCAATAACCCCGGGTAAAGCGGCCGGATAGGCTGGTTTAGCGCTAGGTCCGCCATTGCCCGCAGACGCTACCACAATAATGCCCTGTTTAACCGCTGTTTCGACCAATTTATCCACAACCGGATCAGAGCCACCGGCAAAGCTTAAATTTAAAATGTCTACTTTGCGCTCAATGGCTTTTTCTAACGCATTAGCCACCAAGGTAGTATCGCTATTACGTTCACTAGGTTTATTGGGATTGGCGCTAAAAGCACTAATAGCCAATAGTTTAGCGTCGGGCGCAATCCCAATACGCGGATTACGGCTGACAATTACACCCGCGACTTGCGTGCCATGCACTAAATTGTCTTTAGAGCCTTGGGTAATTAAATTAAGCCGTTCTAATGAGTTACCCAAGTCGCTATGAGTCATATCAACGGGCGTATCAATCATACCGATTAAGACGCCTTTGCCTCGGGTTTGACTGCGTAAAGCTTCAATACCGGTTAAGCCTAGTGGATAAGGTTCAGGTTTCGCTTTAGCTGTGCTGCTGCCGGAGTCTATATTAGTTGAGACAAAAATATTATTGGTATTAGCATCAACTTGTTTTTCATTCTGCTTAATGAGTTGAGCTAAATCATAAGGATCTCGACCACCTGTACTTGCGGTAATCATCTTAGTTTGAATGCTTGCTAAAGTATCACTACGCTTCGCCCGCATATTATATTTTTTTAAAATATCATCGGCAACTTCATCTTTCTGCTGACTATCGTAGGTTAATAATACTTCATTATTACGATAGGTCACTTGCCGAAACAGATGGGTTCTAACACAAATATCTTGGTTAATTTGACAAGCAGCGGATTGATCCGTCATACCTACCACTTTGTAAGCATTGGGGGTAGGGGCTGAACCACAAGCAGTTAACCCTAAGCTTGCACTTAGGATCATAATACTGAACCGATACTGCATAACCATCCTAATTCACTTTAAAATTCACGCCCAACAAAATTAACAACGTTTTTTTCCTGCTCCAGTTGAGTCATACGTTGTTTAACTTCACTTTCGGATAATGTTTGGGTATTTTTGAATTCTATTTTAAACAAATCATTACTATCTGGACCATCAATTACACGTGCACTCCATTGCTTAAGAAAATTATGCACAGCCGTTACAGAAGCCTGTTTATTAAAGTCGATAAACACCACTAAGTTTTTTGCCTTAGTGGAAGAAGCGCTGGTGGAATCTTCATAGGTAACGGTTTCATAAACAGTTTGGGGTTGCATGTAATACAGTGCTAACACACCCACCTGCACGGCTAACAAACTGGCGAATACCACATTGGCGGGTTTCCACATACTATCACCGCCCACCCAGCCTGCAATAAGCTGTTGCACCGTTTGCCACAAGCTTGCACGGGGTTTAACTTGTTGTTTAACCTGCACAATTGATTCAGCCATGCTGGGCATTTCTTCACGTTCAATGCGTTTTAATAATTTATCTAACCGCTGTTGGGTAGTATCCATTGCGGTCAATTTTAGTAAATCTGCATTTAACCGAATGGTTTCTACCAGTTTTAGTTCTTGCGTATATTCTTCTTGCAAAATCGGATATTGTTTTAAAGCAGCTTCCACTAATGTTTTTTCTGCTTCGCTTAACTTGCCCGTTATATACCAAGGTAATAATAAACGAGCTTCTTCAATTGGATCTTTGTGGGTCTGTTGGCTCATAATCTCATACGTTATCAAAAGTATTAATTAAAAATCACAGTCAACAATCCCTGCTTTATCCAGTAATTGTGCCAAACGTTTACGGGCATAAAACATACGGGTTTTTACTGTATTCTCAGAAATACCCAGCAATTCGGCGACTTCCTTTACAGATTTATCTTCAAAATAGGTCAACTTTAAGACTTCACGATGTTCATCTGTTAGTTGATCCATTAAACGCAATAACTGCTGTTGCATATCATCCATCGCTAATTCTTCCGCTGGTGTAGCTGCTGGATCGATTAGTGCATCTAAGATGGATTCATCTTCTAAGGTCACTTCAGAGGTTTTACGCAACCAAGAAATTAACTTGTTGCGGGCTATCGAATAAATCCAAGTCGAGGGTTTGGAACGACCTGCAAAATTACCGGCCGAGCGCCAAACATCAAACATTGCTTCATCTACAATATCAGCGGCTTGTGCTACATCGTCTTTTAAAACACGCGCACAATACCGAACGAGCTTGGATTGATAACGTAAATACAATTGACTAAATGCTTGCTGATCCCCTGCGGCAATTTGCGTCAACAGTACTTCATCTGAAAGCTTCGCTTTTGCACTACTACGTGTATCACCTAATTGTGAATACCCTTCCATGCTTGTGTCGCCTCTACATGCAAATTGGTTTCAAAAAAAACATAAATTTTCCCCATATTTCAGATATATGGTGACTTATTGTTGTGCCTTGAGCCAGTTTTAAAAAAAATTGTAATTTTTCACAAATTCTTTGAACCGAGACATTAAGTATCACGACTAATGGCTAGACATATGAGCTGTACTGATAAATCGCATATTACTCTCAGTCCAGTTTCTTTATGACAGACGCTACACACTCAATTAGTAATTCTTAAAAGTTATAATACTCCCTCGCAAGTCTAGCGGATCGTTTGATCCGCTTTTTTTTGTTTACAACATCCATATAAGACTTTCATAATTCACTTATATTGGGTTTTTTGTACACAATGGAAATGGGTTATGCACCAAATAGGCACCACACTGACACAGTTTATTTTAGATGAACAACGCGCACACAATAATGCGACGGGCGAATTCACCTCTGTACTGAATGATATTGCGTTAGCTTGTAAAAAAATTGCATGGCTAACTAGCAAGGGCGCACTGGTTGGGGTATTAGGCTCAGCAGGCTCTGAAAACGTGCAAGGCGAAGAGCAAAAGAAAATGGATATTATCACAAACGACGTAATGCTCGAAGCCTTAAGTCGGGGTCATACAGCGGCCTTAGCCTCTGAAGAAATGGATGATATGTATCCTATCCCTGAAGGTAAACCACGCGGTCATTACCTTGTTACATTCGACCCTTTAGATGGCTCATCTAATATGGATGTTAACGTATCGGTCGGCACAATCTTCTCCATTATGCACGCCCCTGCTGGCGTCAGCAATCCAACGGCTGAAGACTTTATGCAACCCGGCACAAAGCAAGTAGCCGCTGGTTACTGTTTATATGGGCCTTCTGCCATTATGGTATTAACCACAGGCAATGGCGTCAGCATGTTTACCTTAGACAAAGATTGCGGCGAATTTTTATTAACCCGCGAAAATGTCATGATCCCAGAAGATACCAAAGAATTCGCCATTAATATGTCGAATCAACGTCACTGGGAAGCGCCTATGCAACGTTACATTAATGAATGTTTGCAAGGCAAAGAAGGTGTACGTGGTAAAGACTTCAACATGCGCTGGGTTGCGTCAATGGTGGCCGAAATTCACCGTATTTTAACGCGCGGCGGAATTTTCATGTACCCGATTGATGAGAAGATGAAAAAATCCGGCAAAACAGGCAAGTTGCGTTTAATGTATGAAGCTAATCCCATGAGCTTTATTATTGAACAAGCAGGCGGCATGTCAACCACAGGCTATACCCGCATTATGGACATTGCACCCAACGATTTACATCAACGTGTGCCGGTTGTAATGGGTTCTAAAAACGAAGTGGCATTAGTCACCCAATATCATACCGAAGCCTAAGGTTTAGGTAATAGAGGGATAAGTTTTTATCCCTCTGTTGGTTTAGGCTTGTAGTAATTGTCGCGCAATTAACGCATCGGCTTGAATCTGTGCTTTTAATTCGTCAAACGAGGCAAACTTCATTTCATCCCGCAAAAATTGTATCGGTTCAACTTGAATATGCTGCCCGTAAACACTTTGCTGGAAGTCGAACACATGCACTTCTAAACGGTTTTCTAAGCCATGCACCGTGGGTCTTACCCCTAAATTCGCCACTGCATTTAACGGCTGTTCTGCTAAACCCATGACCTTGACCGCATACACCCCTTTACGCAAGGCAACGTGCTGCGGCACACGCAGGTTTAAGGTAGGAAAGCCAATACTACGCCCGCGTTTATCCCCGTGACGCACCCGCCCCGAAATTGCATAGGCGCGCCCCAATAATTCAGCCGCTAAGCTTAACTCTGCCGTACTCAAGGCTAAACGAATGCGAGTACTACTCACGCGCTGTTCGGCATGGCAAACCGTGGGCGTATCCACTACTTGCATACCAACCGCTGCACCCATTGTCTGCAATAGCTGCAAATCGCCACGTCGCCCTTTACCAAAGCGAAAATCATCACCAACCACTAAATAACGCACATTCAACGCGTCTAATAAAATCTGTTGCACGAATTGCTCAGCTTCCATTGCAGCTAACGCATGATCGAAGCGTAAACAGGCAAATTGTTGAATGTGTAAGTCGCTTAACAGCCGTAATTTATCACGTAAGGCATAAATACGCGCAGGTGGCGGATGGCGAAAAAACTCAATTGGTAGTGGTTCAAAGCTAATCACCGTTGCAGGCATATTGAAATACGCAGCTTGCGCGCGAACATGCCTGAAGACGGTTTGATGCCCCCGATGTAAGCCGTCAAAATTACCAATTGTAGCCACACAGCCTTGCGGATTCGTATTTAACTGCGGGTGACGCATAACCTGCATGTTAAGCCAAGCCTATAAAATCAAGCTGGCGTAAGGCTTCATAGGTAACAACGGCAACGGTATTCGATAAATTCAGACTACGGCTATCCGGCAGCATGGGAATACGCAGCTTGGCTTCGTCCGGCAAACTCATCAGCAACGGTTCTGGCAAACCTCGCGTTTCCGGGCCAAACAGTAACACATCACCGGCATAAAATTCGGCTTTGGTATACGCGCAACTGGCTTTAGTGGTTAAGGCAAACACGCGCCGCCCTTGCATCGCCTGATTAAATTCCGCAAAGTTTTTATGCTCTTGCACGACCGCCAAATCACGATAATCCATGCCTGCCCGTTTCACTTGCTTCTCATCCAAGGAAAAACCCAAGGGATGAATTAAATGCAAGCGACAGCCCGTATTGGCACACAAGCGCATAATATTGCCGGTATTCGGGGGGATTTCCGGCTGGTATAAAGCTATTTCCAACATAATTTTTTTTAACGTGTATAAACAGTTTGTCCGGCCAGCAATGTACGCTCGACCGCACCATTAAAACTCCAACCCGCAAACGGCGTGTTGCGCCCATCGCTATGCATTTTATTCACATCCAATTCCCACAAGCTATCGGGATTGAATAACACCAAATCCGCAGGCGCACCGACCGTAATTTTGCCCGCGTCGCTGTGAATAATCGTCGCCGGGGCAGCCGTTACTTTTTGCAGTGCTTGGTTCAGGCTTAAAACGCCTTCATCCACTAAGCGCAAACTGAGTGGTAATAAGGTTTCTAAGGCTGAAATACCCGGTGCAGTTTGCTGAAACGGCGCAAGCTTGGCATCCAGTTCATGCGGTTGATGGTCCGAACAAATTGCGTCAATCGTGCCATCGGTTAAGCCTTCGCGGAGTGCCGCTTGGTCACGGGTTGAGCGTAATGGCGGCATCACATGACACAAGGGATTGAAATCCGCTACGTCCACTTCGGTTAAAAATAACTGGTGGGCGGCAACATCTGCGGTTACATCTACCCCGCTTTCTTTGGCTTGGCGAATCAGACGTACACTTAAACGCGCCGATAAGCGACAAATATGCACCCGCGCCCCGGTATGACTAGCTAGTGCTAAGGTTTGCGCGACCGCGACGGTTTCGGCGGCGGATGGAATGGCAGGCATCCCTAAACGCGCTGAAACCTCGCCTTCGTGCATAAAACCTGAGGCGGCTAATGCATGTTCCATTGGGTAAATAAACACGGTTAGCTCATGCGTGGCAGCATATTCCATTGCTCGCCGCAAGGTTTGCAAGCTTTTGAACGGCTGCCAACCATTCGTAACACCAATGCAACCCGCGCGTTTAAGGCTACCCATATTACTGAGCTGTTCGCCTTGCAAACCTTGGGTCAGATTGCCTAAAACTTCAATTTTGGCTTTTTGATGTTTAGCATTTAAATCATCAACTAAACGTACTTGTGCAGCCGTATCAAACCCTGCTCCCGGTTCGGGCTGATAACAAAGCGTCGTAATGCCACTGGCAGCCGCCGCTTGCGTTTCACTTTTTAAAGTGGCTTTATGGTCTAAACCCGGCTCACGTAACCAGCTTGCCAAATCAATGACACCCGGAAATAACCATAACCCGCTCGCATCAATGGCTTGCTCGGCACTAAAATGAGTGGCGGTATCAGCAATTCCTGCAATGCGCCCGTTGTGAATTAAAACATTGCGTTGCGCATCCAAACCAGAAGCTGGGTCTAGCAAACGGGCATTACGAATTAATAAGCTCATGCTGCACCTCCGGCTTGTGAACCCATAATCATTGACATCACCGCCATGCGTACCGCAATTCCATTCGTCACTTGCTCCAAAATCACCGATTGCGAACCGTCTGCGACGCGGGAATCAATTTCTACGCCACGATTAATGGGCCCCGGATGCATGACAATTGCATCGGGTTTGGCAAGTTGTAGACGTTCTTCGGTTAAGCCGTATAACTTAAAGAATTCTTTTTCCGAGGGTAATAAAGCGGATTGCATACGCTCACGTTGTAAACGCAGCATAATCACCACATCCACATCTTCTAGGCCTTGGTTCATATCGTGAAACACGTTTACGCCCATTTTCTCAACACCCGCAGGCACTAAAGTTTTAGGGGCAATCACACGCACTTCGCCCGTGGCTAACGTGGTTAAAGCGTGTATTTGTGAACGCGCCACTCGGGAATGTAAGACATCACCGACAATGGCAACTTTGAGGGGTTGGAAACTGCCCTTTTTCTGGCGAATCGTAAACATATCCAGCATGGCTTGCGTGGGGTGTGAGTGTCGCCCGTCTCCTGCATTTAACACGCTAACATGCGGGGCACAATAACGCGCAATAAAATGCGCTGCACCGGCGTGTTCATGACGTACCACAAACATATCCGCATTCATTGCTTCTAAATTGCGCACGGTATCCAGTAAGGTTTCACCTTTAGCCGTGGACGATGTGCGAATATCCAAATTAATGACATCCGCACCTAAACGTTGTGCCGCAATTTCAAAGGTTACACGGGTTCGCGTTGAGTTTTCAAAGAACAAATTCATGACGGTTTTACCGCGTAATAAAGGCGCTTTCTTTTGTTGCTTATTCGGTAAGGTTACGAATTGTTCAGCCCGATCCAGAATTTCTTCCAGCAATAAGGGTGGCAAACCCTCAATTGTCAAAAAGTGCTTTAGTTTCTTATCCGCTGTTAGCTGCATACGCGCAGGTAAAGCCCCGGGAGCAAGATGGGCGTTCAACATGCAACACTCGCTTATATTTTAACCAAAATGAGTGCGCTTATATTACCGTTTTATAAATACGCGATAAAGCTGAAATCGGCATTAGACTGGATTTGCTCACATTTTATGCTTAACTAATTGCAAGGCTAAGGGTTCAGGCCCGCTTACCTCATAAATGTAATCGGCACCCGGCTCGGCATGTAACGCAACTAATTGCGGCTCAATCGGCAACTCCCGCCCACCCCGTGCAATTAAAACCGCTGCGGTAATCGAAGCCGGTCGCCCATAATCGAATAATTCATTCATTGCGCCGCGAATCGTACGCCCGGTATACACAATATCGTCAATCAATAAAATGTGCCGCCCGTTAATATCATGTGGCAATTGCGTCGGCTTATTGGGATGGGAGCTTAAACCCCGCTTAGCAAAATCATCACGGTAAAACGTGACATCCAATTGCCCTAATTCACTCTTATCATTTAAGGCTTGTTGTAAACGTTTGGCAATCCAAACACCTGAACGGTAAATCCCCACCCACAGCGGATTGCTAATCTGCTGTTGCGCTAAATAGGTTTGGATCTGTTCCGCTAACTGACTAATCAAAGTATCAATATTATAGTTGTTGTCCATTGACGTAATCCTGCATCCAATTTTCTAAAATAATGGCCGCCGCCACTTGATCAATTTGTTCCTTGGTAATCTTGCGTTTGCGACCGGCTTGTCTGGCTAATTTTAGTCGCTGTTCCGCTTCGCGTGAGGATAATTGTTCATTTACCACATCAATCGGTAACGCATAATGCGTTTGCAGTTGTGCAATAAACGCCAAAATCGGGGCTTGCATCGCACTATCAGAACCGTCTAATTTACGCGGCATTCCCACCACTAACCGCGCCGGTTTCCATTCTTTAATCACCGCATCTAAACCACGCCAATCTGGCACACCTGCTTTAGCATAAATGGTCGTTTGTGGCGTGGCTAAACCCGTTAAAGTGTTTAAAATGGCCACGCCAATGCGGGCTTTGCCATAGTCTATGCCTAAAATTGTTTGATTCATGCGTGACCCGCCGCTACCCCTAATAAATTCACATCCACACCTAAGGTTAAGGCTGCACCATGCCAACGCTTCTTAAATGGCATATTAAACAGTAAACCATGAGTGGAAGGACACGTTAACCACGCATTCTCTTTAATTTCATTTTCCAATTGGCTAGGTCCCCAACCTGCACAGCCTAAAACCAATAAAAAGTTGGCTGGGCCTTGCCCAACGGCAATATCCGTCAAAATATCACGGGAGGAGGTTAAGGCTAAATTGTCGCCGATGGGCAACGTGCTATCCCAGGTGCGTTCACCGTCATGTAAAACAAAGCCTTGCTCGGCTTGTACCGGCCCGCCACTTAACGCGTACTGATGGGCAATCGTCATATCACTGACTTTAATATCTAACTGTCGCAATAACTCACCCACGGTTAATTCCATTGGCTTATTAATTGCCACGCCAAACGCGCCATATTCATCATGTTGACAAACTAAGGTAACCGAATGTTCAAAATTAGGGTCACCCATCGCAGGCATCGCAATTAATAAATGATTGCGTAGATTAAACGTTTGCTCTGTCACAACACGCTGACCTTACTATTGAGTATTTAAAGTACCACTATGGAAAATCCACGTGCGGGTGATATTCAGTTGATCCCATTTACGACGAATTTCCTCGGGTAAGCTTGGATAAGGCGCAGCCAGTTTAACTATACGTAAGGCGGCTTTATCTAAGACTTCATAACCTGATGATAGACTAATTTGCGCATCGACTACATTGCCTTGCTGATCCAAGGTTGCATTTAAAATCAACTTACCGCTCAGATTACGTTTAATTGCATCTTCTGGAAAATTAATATTTCCAATACGCTCAATTTTTTTAACCCATTCATCAATATACGTCGCTTCTACCGCACTTTTCGCACTCACCGCATCAATAAAATGAATCTTGGGACGGCGCGCATAACGCGCTTCCGCCTCGCCAACTTCAGCTAATAACTGCGCAATTTCTTGGGTTTCATTGGCTAATTCGCCCACTGGAATTTCAGGGTTATCCTCCGGTTGCTCTGGCGCTTTTTCCACGATTTTATAGGTTTCGCCTTTCGTGGTAAGAATTTGCTGATTTAATTTCAAGGTGGTATCCGGCGCGGCTTGCTCGGATTGCACCGGTGATTCCCCTTCTACCTCAACAGCTTGTAAAGAGGAAACTGGACTTTGTGGGCGATTCTTCTCCTCCGCCGTACCGCTAGCTTCTTGATTCGCCTGCGCCATAAAATCCACTTGATCCGGCGTTTTTTCCGTGCGGGTTTGCACTAAGGTAATGTCTAACACCGGCGGATTAACTAAATTCAAACGAATAGTGGGTGCAAAGCTCACACCAAAAATAAATAGCGCATGCAGCAACACGGCCAGCGGCAAGGTCGCCATTAAAGGTTGTTCTTGTAAGGCTATGGGTAAACTGCGCATGATCACACCGTTATTTCACTGAATTAGAAAGGCAGAAACTTCTTTTTAATAGTTAAATAGCGCTTGCTTATTGTTAAGGAATCCCTTGCGATAAGCTGGCATAGTAGCATCGTTTTTTGCTGATTGAGTAGTTCTGCGCATGTTAAAACAAATACTTGGCATAGGTTTAGCCATTCTCCTCGGCATTGGTAGCGCATGGTATGCGGTTAAATGGTATAGCAGCCAGCCCTCTGACACCCTTCAACCCCAAGTTTTACCAGCCGGTAGCGATTTTAGCTTGCACGCACCGGACAAAACCTTAAGCCTGCACGATTTAAAGGGCAAAGTTGTGGTTTTATACTTTGGTTATACCGCCTGCCCTGATATTTGTCCCACCTCAATGGCAACCCTGAAAGGCGGCTTAAATGCCTTAAAACCGGAAGAACTCGCGCAAGTACAAGGTATCTTTGTTTCCATGGATCCTGAACGTGATACCCCGCAAAAAGTACATGAATACGCGCAGTATTTTCACCCTTCGATTTTAGGTTTAACCGATACCCCCGACGTTTTGGCAAGTGTTGCCAAACAATACAATGTGTTTTATCGCAAAGTGCCCATGCCTAACTCTGCAATGGGTTATACCTTAGATCATTCAAGCTGGCTTTATATCATTGATAAAAATGGGCAATTACGCGAACAAGTGCAACACATCTTCGCCCCACAAGATTTAGCCAATGTGATTCGCAAATATTTATAAAGCGCTTCTCACCTAGACCGCCTTATTTTTAATAAAAGCGGTCTAATCGCTTGAACTTTCTACCCACATGTCTCATCCAAACCACAACAACCTAATTTAGCCGCTAGCTCCCAAGGAACACTATGAAAAAGTACGCCACCCTGTTATTACCTTTATTAACCTCGGGTTTATTAACCGCCTGCGCCACCTCTGGCTCGCCGGAAGTCGCTAATAGACCCACAGTCATTCAAGAACAAGATATTCAACGCATCGCTCAACAAGGCCAAGCACGCGCCTTAGAAGCGAGAACTCAACAACCACAAAAACCCCGGTTGTTGGCAGGTGTGCCACCCCGTCGTGTCATTGAAGCCGCTAAGGCTAAACCCGACATTTGCCCACCGAAAACCCCTAAGCGTCCTGTTGTAGCGGGCGGCATTCGACCACACAAACCTATCGTCAATCCTCCTAAAAAATAATCTAATAAACCATGACACAGGATATAAAAACGCTGTGCCCTAGCGCGCAGCCCGATTTTGAGGATGCCGTATTATTTGCTGTGGTGGGTGGCACAGCCGCCCAACCTGAAGTTGCGTATTTGGATAAGACTTATCCAATTACTGAGGCAGTACTACAAATGGCAGGCGACCTTGACCCAACCGAAGTGTTTCGCTTTGCGGCCCCCTGTATTAACAGCGAATGTCATCACTTTCACGCGGCACAAGCCACCTGCCAATTAGCCGCAAAAGTTGTTAAGCTCGTGCCACTAGCAGTTAACAAACTCGCGCCTTGTGCAATTCGGCAAGCTTGCCGTTGGTGGCAACAAGAAGGCGTGGCAGGCTGCCAACGCTGCCCGCAAGTGGTGACTTTAAACTATGCACCGAGTGATGCGATGCGCGAAGCGGCGACAACGGAGCAAACGCCATGAAGAAATACTCAACGCTATTATTGCCTTTGCTAACCACTAGTTTGTTAAGCGCTTGCGCCACCTCTGCCCCGCCAAACGTTGCACAAAGACCAACAGTCATCAAACAACAGGATATTGCGCGTATTGCCCAGCAAGGACAGGCACGCGCTTTAGACGCACGCGCCCAACAAATCGACGGCTCTGAGGTATTAGCAGGTGAAGCACCGATTGAACTTATAAACGCAAGTCAGGCTAAAGCTGTAAGCCGCCACACACATTGATACAGACCAAGCAGCCAGTCCTCAACCATGAATAGTAATCGCTCTATCCGTTTCCGGTACATCGGCTTGGTATAGGGTCAGCGGAATTAATACCAGATGCGGTAGCGCTAAGCCGAGGCATTCGGCTAACCAAGCGCGGCGTTCGGCTTCGGATTTGACGCATAATAACGCTTCAGCATTGTGGAAAATGCAAGCATGTTGTTGAGCTTGATTTTGTAAACTTTGCAGCATTGCGGCTAAGGGGATGAACTCGGCTTGTTCGCGGTAATCCGCCATGACGGCTTGTTGGTAATCGAATAACACTAAGCCTAATTCTTTAGCGGCTAATTGCACAAACTCCGGTGCATAACGTGGTAATAACACAAAATGCACGCCGTTTTCGGGTTGACGATGCAAGTGTGCGCGTAACACATTCACCCAGACGCGCAATTGGTCGGGGTTATGGTGAACGGCTACCTCTGAACTGGCAGGGGGTGTAATGGCAGCTAAAGGCACAAACTCGGCAATGGCTTGCAATTGTTCAGCATTAAATAAATTAGCGACTAAGGGAAATAGTTGCGCATCTTCCAACAACGTATGTGCTCGCAACAGTTGTGCAAACTCGGCTACGGTTTGGGCAGCATTCGTGGGACTAACCGTTTCCGCCAATGTGCGCAATGTACCGTGTTCACGCCCAATCTGTATGCATAAGGCTAAATGTTCGCGGTGGTATTGTACCAAGGGGCGCAGTACGCTTTGTTCTTCTTGTTGTAAGTGTGATTCCATTTCTGGCGTATAAGCTTGCAGCAATTGCACGGCTTGTTGCAAAGCAGCCGCGTCGCCTTGTTGCAGCAGCGCTTCTAAACGCTCGGCAATGACTAAACCTGCGGCGTGATCGTGTTCTAAACGTTGCATTGCAGCTAACATGGCATCATCCTTATTATTTGATTGCGCCAAGCATAGCGGATTTAGCCTTGCGACATCAGGCAATCAGCGCTCGCCGATTCCTAAACACAATGGGTTTACTCGGCGCTAAGCCTAAACTTGAGGTATCAATCGCTTGTTCAATTAGGTAATGATGGGGCGATTTACTGCAAGTGGGGTCAGCATTATTTGGGTCGCCTGTCAGTTTAAAGGCTTGGCAATGGCAGCCACCAAAATCCTTCTCGCGCTCGTCACAAGTTTTACAGGGTTCGCGCATCCAATCTTCGCCACGAAAACGATTAAAGGCAGGCGACTGATACCAAATCCACTGCATACTATGTTGGCGTACATCAGGCAGTTCTAAATTTGGCAAATAACGCGCTGAATGGCAGGGTAACGCTAAACCATCGGGGGCAACTGCTAGAAATACCCGCCCCCAACCACCAACACAAGCTTTCGGGCGATTTTCGTAATAATCCGGCACAACGTAATAAATCCGCATTTTGCCTTTGAGTTTGGCTTGGTATTCGTGGGCAATACGCTCGGCTTCTTGCACTTGTGCTTGGGTTGGCAATAAATGCTCACGATTGACTAATGCCCAGCCTTCGTATTGCGCGGTGGCTAACTCCACGTAATCGGCTTGCAGTTCTGCCGCCAAATCCAACATTTCACGCACGCGGTGGATATTTTGCCGATGTATGACAAAACACAAAACCATTGGGTAGCCATTGGCTTTGACGGCTTTCGCCATATCGAGCTTATGCTGAAACGAAGTCGTTCCGGCAAGATAATCATTTAACGCCACATCATCGGCTTGAAAGCTAATTTGAATATGATCTAAACCCAATTCCCGAAACCGCGCCACCCGCTCGGCATCCATGCCTAACCCAGACGTAATCAAATTACTGTAATAACCCAGCTTACGCGCTTCCCCAATCAGCACCTCCAAATCTTTACGCACTAAGGGTTCACCGCCAGAAAAACCCAATTGTGCTGCACCGATTTGCCGTGCTTCACGCAAGACTTTTAACCAGCCTTCGGTATCCAACTCAGCTTGTTTGGGGATCAGTTCTAAGGGATTCGAGCAATACGGGCATTGTAAGGGGCAAGAATGCGTCACTTCGGCTAATAGCCATAACGGGGGCGGTATATTAGGCATAGTTCACCCAGCCGCGTTCCAGTGCTTCAGTCAAAAAGCTGATGACATCGTCTTGTAAGCCTTCGGTTTCGTATTCGACTTCTAAATGTGTAATAACTTGCGCGGTACTGCGTTCACCATTACACACGCCCAAAATCGCGGCAGCCGTATCATTCAATTGCACCATGCCTTCGGGATACAACAGCACATAATTTTCCTGCACCGGCTCCCATTGCAAGCGATAACCCGCCGCTAGTTTGGGAATCTGGGTTAACTGCGCTTCAAGACTCATGCTTAGGCTTCCTTTACATTGAAATAAGGCGGCATTTGTTGGATATACGCCAAATACATAGCATCCAGCATTGTCCATAACACATCTAGCTTGAATTTAATGATTTGCAAGGCGCGTTGCTGTTGTTCAGCCGTGGTAAAATGCTGCAAGGTTAAGGCTAAACCGTGATCTACATCTCGATGCGCTTCCGTTAAACGATTGCGGAAATATTGCAAGCCCTCGTTTTCAATCCACGGATAATGATCCGGCCAACTTTTTAACCGCTGTTTATGGGCGGTCGGTGCAAATAACTCGGTTAAGGACGAACACACACCCTCACGCCAATCGGCATCGCGCACAAAATTAATATACGCATCCACCGCAAAACGCACACCCGGCAACACATGGCGCTGATCTAACAACTCGGCACGCGGCACGCCACAGGCTTCCCCTAACCGTAACCACGCTTCAATACCACCATCAGAAATATGCCCTGCTGACGGGCCGCCATCGTGATCGAGAATACGTTGAATCCATACCCGCCTAACCTCACGATCCGGGCAGTTATACAACAAAATCGCATCTTTACGCGGGATAATAATCTGATAATAAAAGCGATTCGCCACCCAACCCCGAATCTGTTCAGCATTGAGTTTGCCCTCATACATCATCTGTTGAAAGGGGTGGTGAATATGATAATAACGCCCTAAACCGCGTAACTGCTGTTCAAATTCGGCTGGTGTCCATGCGCTCATGCTTCAAGCTCCTCCTTCTTTAAGCATAGTCGCAGTATGGAAAGAATGAGGTTGGAGAAAGGTTGGATGATAGTGTTTATTAAGCGAGGCAAAGTAGCTTTGCCTCATCAATTATCTACCGTTGATTGTGAAATTACACCGTTCTTGGTTTTTGATAAGCCGTTGTTTCAATTTGCTTCTTATCGTGTTCACCTTCCAGTTCTTCGTGTCTGTCCCCATAACTCATGCGTGAAATTAAATGATCTTTTAAGATGAATTGGTGATACAGCGCGCCCGAAATATGTAGCAACATTAATAGCGCTAACACTAAAGAAGTCGTCCCGTGAATGGCAAATATCGTCAAATTTTTAATATCGGCAGGTAACGGTTTAGCTAAATCACCCGAAACAATTTGCGGTAACTGCGTTTCTATCGCTAAGGTAAAACCACTTAGACACATCAAAAAGACACAAGCGTACAAGCTGTATTGTGTAAACACCGCTAATTTATCTAAGAAGGCATTATGTGCGGTGGCAGGCGCAGGCTTTTCGGTATTAATGCGTACTAATAAACGTACACACATTAAGAAAAAGATTAAGACACCTAACGACATATGCGTTTTCAAATAGCTGATTTTTTCCGGGTTCGTATCAGCTAAATCATCTGCGGTTGTATGACCGATAAACATATTGGCAATAATCAAAATTGCCAATAGCCAGTGTAAAGTGACTAACATGGAGCTATAACGCGTTGGTGTACTGTTATTTGGGGTACTATTCATAAACTAACATCCCTATTTTATATTCTATTGATAAATTCGCTTATTTGGGTAAAGCAAATGCCATGAGATAATCGCCTTGGTCTTTAGAATGCGCTGCCCCTCCTACAGAAAGCACAATGTATTGTTTACCGGTTTTGGGGGATATATACGTCATGGGCGTGGCACTCCCGCCAACGGGCAAGGGGTATTCCCAGATTTGTTTGCCTGATTCAATATCAAACGCGCGTAGGTAATAATCCTGTGTCCCTGCAAAGAATACCAAACCGCCTGCGGTGGTTAGCGTACCGGCATAGGTCGGCATACCAATCGGCATCGGTAAATGCGATTTCCAGCCAAACGGGCCATTTTCTTTGGTAGTGCCAATGGGAATTTGCCAAGCAATTAATTTGGTCTTTAAATCAACGGCGGTTAATGTGCCATACGGCGGTTGGTTACACGGTACACCAAGCGGTGATAACCATAAGTTTGTGACCTCCCCATAAGGCGTACCCTCCATCGGTGAAGGGCCATGACCGTCTGGCACGGGCGGAAACTTTAATTTAGAAGCCGCGTATTCGTGACGTGGAATCAAGAAGTAACTACTCGGAATCCGCAAATCATTCATTAGGATTACTTGATTCACCGGATCAACCGATAAACTCCCCCAGTTCATGCCGCCGGTGTTGCCGGGCTGTTGTAAGGCTTTCTTCAAACCAATCGGCGTAAAATCACCGTCATAACGATGCCGCAAGAAATCAATACGACAATATAAATGGTCGTACATCGTCATGCCCCACGTTTTGGCTTCGGTTAAAGTTTCCGCGCCAATCGTCGGCATATCAATCGAATAAGGCTGGGTTTTAGCTAAAGTTTCTTCAGGTACAGCACCATTTTGTGGCGCAGGCTTTTCTTGAACTTTACTAAGCGGTTGTCCAGTCTCCCGATTCAAGAAAAATAATTGACCGCGCTTGGTGGACTGTATTACTGCCGGTGTACCATCTGGCAAGTCAATTAAAGCAGGTTGGGCGGGCAGATCGTAATCCCATATATCATGGTGTACAGTTTGAAAACGCCAACGCTCACGTCCTGTCATCACATCTAATGCGACTAAAGTAGAGTTATAAGCTTCCGAATACGGTGGACGGTTACGCCCATAATAATCGGGCGTTGCATTACCTAAGGGTGCATAAATCAAACCTAAACGGTCATCATAAGCGGCCGCCGTCCACATATTCGGCGTACCACGTGTATAAGTTTGCCCTTCAGGTGGAAATTTAGTGGTGTCGGGGTTGCCTAAATCCCAAGCCCACACTAAATCGCCACTACGCGCATCAAACGCACGGATCACACCTGAGGGTTCACCACGCGATTGGTTATCCACGACCCAACCGCCAATAACAATATAATCGCGTGCGACTAAAGGCGCGGAAGTTTGGAAATAATAACCGGGTTTAACTTCACCCATGCCTTGCGATAAGGCTACTACCCCATTTTGTCCAAAACCGGGGCAAGGCTGACCCGTTTTAGCATCCAGTTCGATTAAACGCGCATCAATTGTGGTTTGCACAATGCGGGTGCTGCAAATAGCGGGTTTGCCGCTGGGGTCTAAAGGCTGTTTAGCATCGTAATAACCCAAACCACGACAACGCTGCCAAATAGGTGAGCTGGCTTTCGGGTCGAATGTCCAACGAACTTGCCCTGTATCCGCATCTAAAGCAGAGATTTTATTTTCCGGTGTACAGCTATAAACCGTATTCCCGATCATTAACGGCGTATTCTGATCGACCCCTTGCCCTTTATAACCGCTGTAATACGTCCACGCTAATTTCAGCTTTTTAACAGTTTGCCGATTAATTTGATTAAATTCGGCATAACGTAAGCCCGCTGTGGTTTTGGCATAAGCTGACCAATCACTGGGTTTATTGCCACGCGAGACAGTCACATATTGGCGCGGGGCTTTGGTATGGATAACACCGTGCGGTACAAATGCCAAACCCAACATAAGCACAAAGGCAATACCGACTAACACCGCTGGCGCATAAAACCATAAAGCATGTTCCACACTGGGTAGATGCGGGGCATATAACAAGGCTAATAAGGCTAAGCCTAGTGGCACCATTAAGCGCGGAAACAAACCCCAATATTGTTGATCAGACTCCCATACTGCCCAAGGAATTGTCACGATTAAGGCGAATAAAAATAACCAAGCACCAAGGGCTTTTTGCTTAAACAATAAGACGGAGGCAAGGCAATACAATAAGCCTATACTGATGTAATACCACGTCCCCCCTAAGATTTTAAGCCATGCCCCACCGAGTACTAAGCCCACACTCAGCACAAACACGACACTTAATATAATGCGCGCTATGACCTGCATAGATCACCCTTGCTTCAAAGAATGTCATTGGTTTTAAAGAATTTGACGTAAACGTTAATCAAACGCTCAAACTGTCAGTGTAGTTAAAGGGCAATAAAAGGCAGGCTAGGGCTAAAGAAAGTATGGGAATTTGTATTAGAGATTCAGTAATAAACCATCGTGTGCGACTTCAATACCGGCATGGCTCAATTCAGCACGTTCCTCGGCGGTTTCTTCCAAAATAGGATTGGTATTGTTGATATGAATCAGAATTTTACGTGTATCCGCAAACTGGCTTAAGTAGTCGAGCATGCCACCCGCGCCTGATTGGGGTAAATGCCCCATTTCACGAGCTTTTTTATACCCGACTTGACGACGTTGCATTTCGTCATCTGTCCAGCATGTGCCATCAACTAATACACAATTTGCTTGGACAAAATAGGCGTGTAAATGATCTTCAATCATGCCTAATCCGGGCGCATAAAATAACTTACCGCCGGTTTGAGTATCTTCAAAGTAAAAACCCACATTATCACCAAGACTAGGTTGGTTACGATGCGGTGAATAAGGTGGTGCTTTACTGCTTAACGGCACAGCAGTAATGCGTAAATGTTCAATACTAGGCACGCTAAACGCGCTTTGATCTAAGGGCAAACGGTGTCGATTCACCCCGCAATAATGCTGCAACATATTCAGCACCGGAAAACCCGTAGTCAAATCTTCATACACGCTATCGGTGCAATACAACTCCAACGCTTGCTTACTTTCACGTAGGATTAACAAACCTGTAGTATGGTCGATTTGGCTATCGGCTAGTAATACAGCACTAATACCGGTATCACGTAACTGCCGGGCAGGCTGCAAATACGCATGTAAGCTATTCAATTGCGTGCGAATATCAGGCGAAGCATTAACCAACAACCAGTGCAATTTGTCTGTTGATACGGCAATAGACGATTGCGTTCGAGCTTGAGCCTGAATCGTACCGTGACGTACACCCGCACACATAGGGCAATTACAGTTCCACTGCGGGAATCCACCGCCCGCAGCAGAACCAAGTACTAAAACGTACAAATGAAACCTTAACGATTCATGATATACAGATTGATTTCAAAACCGTAACGCATTTCTTTAAATGCAGGTTTTGTCCATTTACGTGCTTTTTGCATGGGAATGCTCCTTCTAACAATGAGGATGGGAAAGCCAATCATAAATCTGAATAGGTTGGTCAAAGGTTGGTTGATTTCACCCCAAATCTACAAAACTCCTTATAGCAGTTGGGGATTTAATGCTACGCCATTGCTTGCAATCTATTCTAGAAAAATTAATATAAAAATATCTTAGACATTGAATAAAAATGCCAGTTACCTTTTCTACTAAAATATAAAATTATTTTTAAAAAACAATCTATTAAACCAAAAACCCCCTACATACTTGCCCGCTATTTACGCTATCTCTTTTGATTTTTGCAGACTAAAATACCACTACTTTTAATGTTAAAAATTCCATGCTAGTCTAAAAAGCAGTTCGGTTTTATCTAACTATATTGACATTACAAACCGACTAAGGTTGGTAAAAGGTTGGGAGGCTTTTTTACCAGTCTGAATGACATCACACATACGCAGGAGGAGGCGTTTAGTGGGTATGAATAGCACCAGTAGCTTACTGCAACGGCGCAGCGCACTTGACAGCCAATGGAATCGTTTCGTTAGCGGCAGTGCGCCAGCCATGCAAACCAATGTGCGCGATGACATTATGTCATCTTGGCAACGCAGCGCTCAATTTATTAAACCCCAACAAGGTTCAGCCCCCGCTGATGATGAATACGCCGTTAAGCATCGCTGGCAGAATTCCTTAATTCGCCAAGCTGCCGACCGTGAACAAGCCCAAATTATGCAAATGGCAGACGAAGGCGAATTGGTCGCGGCGATTGCCGACCCTCAAGGACGCTTACTGTGGACATTTGCCAGTAAACATATGCGTGGACGGGCGGAATCGGTTAACTTTACCGCAGGCGGTTTATGGGATGAACGCTCTGTCGGTACGAATGCAGTGGGTTTATCCATTAAATTACGTCGTCCCGTTACCGTGTTTTCCTCGGAACATTATTTACCGTTTGTGCATGATTGGGTTTGTTACGCTTCGCCGATTTTGCACCCACAATCCGGTGAATTAGTCGGTATTTTAGATCTATCTACTACTTGGAAACGCCACACACCATTAGGGCAATCCGCCGTTTCGGATTTAGCACGTTCTATTGCGCGTGGTTTACCGCAAAATTTACCCAAAGCCGAATTAGAGATTTATGCATTAGGACAACCGCGCATTTTATTCCGTGGCAAGCCTTTAAACTTGCCCATGCGCCAAGTGGAAATCCTCAGTTTATTAGCCTTAAATCCACAAGGCTTAAGCTTAGAAGGCTTTCACGCGGCGTTATACGGTGACTTACCGATTTCTATGTCTACCTTAAAAGCGGAACTATCCCACTTACGCCGCTTATTAGACGGGCAAATCGGCTCACGCCCCTATCGCTTACAAATTCCGGTATGGGCTGACTTTATTCAAGTCTGGCAAGCCTTACGCAATCAACAAACCAGCGAAGCTTTTGCGTTATATCAAGGCAGCTTCCTACCGCAATCTGAATCCCCTGAATTGGAAGAATGGCGACACTGTATTGACGCGGTTATGGGCAAAGCCTTGGACTCCTGTCAAGACCCCAGCGTTTTAATGGAAAAGCTGTGCAAAAGCACGGGGGGCAGCGAACTAGTCCGTGAACGCTTAGCTGAATTGGTTTCTAAACCGCGTTATTGATGAAAGCAATAAAACCGTGGTGTTGGCAAGCCAGCCAAGCACAAGCAGGACCCGATTGGATACTACAGTTGCAATTTACTGAAGCAAGCCGCTTCGCATTACAACAAGTGGCTAAGCAGTTAGTGCTAAGCGGATTTAGCCAAATTCATAAGCCAAACGCGACGAGTTATGAATGGATAGATGACAGCAATGTTGCTGCCTACCAAGCCAATATAGACGGCACGCAAGCTCAAAATATTTGGATTTATAACCACATTCAAATTCAAGACCTCAGTTTGTCAGTTGAGGCGGGTTATACAGGGCGAGGCGAGGCTTATAGCCAAGTTGAAACGGCGTGGTTGCTGGAATTATTAAAACACCCCTTGTTGCAATTAACCCAGTGGCAGGTGTTAGCGGGGGGTAATGGTTATGATTATATGACACTGCAAAGCGGACATGATCCGCGCAGTTTGTTGGCGTATTTAGCCTAACTTGCCAACCTTTTGCCAACCTGTTCTCTGTAATCTGCGTGTTACATAGCCGTAATGTAGTTGGGAGGCGCATTACAGCTAATTCCATAAGATTACCGCTTTGAGAGGAGATGGGTTATGCGAGCGATGCCAACATTTCGCAAACTAGTATTAGCATTAAGTATTAGTGCCGCACTAACAGGGGCAAATGCCTTAGCCGCTGTTACAGATCAAGATATTGCCAATGACGCGACCACTGTAAACGATGTAGTGAGTTACGGCATGGGCTTACAAGGGCAGCGTTACAGTCCTTTAGATAAACTTAATACCCAAACCGTTAAAAATTTAGTGCCCGCGTATGCTTTATCGTTTGGCGATGAGAAGCAACGGGGGCAAGAATCACAGCCATTAGTGCATAACGGTAAAATTTTCGTTACCGCGTCTTATTCACGGGCGTTTGCGGTGGATGCCAAAACTGGCGAAGAAATCTGGCAATACGATCATCGCTTACCTGATGGAATTTTGCCTTGCTGTGACGTGGTAAACCGGGGCGGCGCGTTATATGACAATCTGTTTATTTTCTCTACACTAGATGCGCAACTGGTCGCCTTAGACCAAGATACCGGCAAAGTGGTGTGGAAGGAAAAAATGGAGGATTACAAAGCCGGTTACTCCAATACTGCCGCGCCGATTATTGTAAACGGTAAAGTCATTACGGGCGTTTCTGGTGGTGAATTTGGTATTGTTGGTAAAGTCGAAGCGCGCGACGCAAAAACTGGCAAATTGATTTGGATGCGTCCTACCGTTGAAGGTCATATGGGCACTTTAAACGGGCAAGACAACGGTATTACCGGCGAATTAAACAAAACGTGGCCGGGCGATTTATGGAAAACCGGCGGTGCAGCCACATGGTTAGGCGGAACATACGATGCCGAAACCAATACCCTATTCTTTGGTACAGGCAACCCCGCACCGTGGAACTCACACTTACGCCCCGGAGATAACTTGTATTCGTCTTCGATTCTGGCTATCGAACCCGATTCCGGCAAAATCAAATGGCATTATCAATACACACCGCACGATGGTTGGGACTTCGACGGGGTGAATGAATTCATTTCCTTCGATTTAAAACAAACCGACGGTAAGGTGGTGAAAGCAGGCGGTCATGCGGATCGTAACGGCTTCTTCTATGTGATCGACCGCAATAATGGCAAGCTAATTAATGCCACGCCATTCGTTAATCAAACTACGTGGGCAAGCAAAATTGATTTAGCTACCGGACGCCCTGTATACAATGACGATAACCGCCCCGGCTCACCCAGTGAAACGGATAAAGGTAAATCAGTGTTTTCTGCGCCTTCGTTCTTAGGCGGTAAAAACTGGATGCCAATGGCGTATAACCCGAATACTGACTTATTCTATATTCCCGCCAATGAATGGGGTATGGATATTTGGAATGAGCCGATTAGCTATAAAAAAGGCGCAGCCTATTTAGGCGCAGGTTTCACTATTAAACCGTTAAATGAAGATTACATTGGTGCATTACGCGCCATGGATCCCAAAACCGGTAAAATTGTTTGGGAAGCTAAAAATAAAGCGCCACTGTGGGGTGGTGTCTTAACCACTGCGGGTAATCTAGTGTTTACCGGCACACCCGAAGGTTATTTAAAAGCGTTTGATGCGAAAACGGGTCAAGAGCTGTGGAAATTCCAAACCGGCTCTGGGGTAGTGGGTTGCCCGATTACATGGGAGCAAGACGGTGAACAATTCGTGGCTGTACCCTCTGGCTGGGGTGGGGCTGTGCCATTATGGGGTGGCGAGGTGGCGAAAAGCGTCAAACACCTCAACCAAGGCGGCAGCTTATGGGTCTTCAAACTACCAAAACCAGCGGCTTAAGTTAACTCAGCGCATAGCGGCAATGGCGTCATGCCTTGTCGCTTGAACATCAAATCGGATTTTTTAGAGGCTTTTTCCAATGCAAGTTAAACAGCGAATTGCCACAGCATTAGGCTTAGTGGTACTGCTAAGTGTCGCCAACGTTTGGGCACATGGTGACGTTACCCCACAGCCCATTGATACCACCGGCTTAGAACCGATTAAAGATTCAGACACCACGTTTGCCGAAAAGAACCCTTATTCTGGCAACCCTCGCGCCATTGAAATTGGTAAACAAGCCTTCGCGCAAAACTGTGCACGCTGTCATGGGATTGATGCAATTTCCGGTGGCATTGCGCCCGATTTACGCGAAAAATTACCGCTGGGGGCCGAAGGCGATGAAATCTTTCGCGAACGCATGGTGAATGGGGCTATTCGTAACGGTGTTACTTATATGCCTAAATTTGAAGGGGTAGTTAAACAAGAAGGCTTATGGGCGATTCGTTCATGGCTAGAAACCGTATCGGTAGATGCGCCCGCACAACCTGCTACTGCTAGTAGTACCTCTAGTAGCACGAGCACGGGTTCAACTAGCACAACAACGAGTACTACAACGACTACTAGTAGCAGCACAACACCAGCAACCAGCAGTACAACCGCTAGTAGTTCTACTACACCGGCGGCGGCTACTAGTAGCTCAACGCCCGCCCCCAGTACCGGCAGCAGTACAGCCAGTAATACGCCTACTGCCAATACTGAATCCACTAAGGAAACTAAACCAACCGCTTCTATGTAGTGTCTTGTACTCCACCGCCGAGCGCGGTGGCTTTTTCAATATGTTTATAGAGGGGAGACTATGAACATCCAATATTTCAAGATAGTCGCGCTGAGCTTAACCCTAATCAGTGCTAACACTTGGGCAGATTTAGCCGATGTGAAAAACAAAGGCGTGTTAAGCGTATCGCTGTACAAAGATTTTCCGCCTTATTCCTATGTGAAAGAGGGTAAACAGCAAGGTATTGACGTCGATATTGCCAATGCCTTGGCTAATAAATTGGGTGTCAGTAGCCAAATTCGCTTAGTGGGCGCAGATGAAAACGTCGAAGATGATTTACGCAATAATGTATGGAAGGGGCATTATTTAGGCGGCGGTGTGACGGATGCGATGTTACATATGCCAGTAGATAATGCGTTTTCGGCAAAAGTTGATAAGGTAAAATTTATTGCGCCGTATCAATTGGAGCAAGTTGCGTTTGCGTTTAATACTAATAAAGTTGGGCAACATCCCACGCTTGCCAACTTTATGTCTGAACCGATTGGGGTCGAGGTTGATACCTTAAGCGATTTCTATTTATTGCAAGCCATGCAGGGGCAAATTAGCAAGAATATCCGTCACTTTGAAAATATCAGCAAAGCCTCTGATGCCTTAAAAGCGGGCGAGATTTCCGGCATTATGGGACCACGCGGTGAATTAGAAGGTGTCTTAGCCGAACGTCCCGCGAATATACAGATTCAAAGTTTAATTACGCCCGGCTTAGCACGTAATAGTTGGGCAATGGGCATTGCTGTCAAAGCTGATAATGCCGAATTAGCCAATGCATTGAACAATAGCATGGCGGATTTAGTACGCGATGGCACAGTAAAGCATATTTTTGAGCAGTATAAAGTGGGTTATAACCCACCGGCTGCGCCTCCTGAAGCGCTTAAACCGCCTGCGCCCACTACGCCGCCTGTGATTACTAGCCCCATACCCACTCAACCACCAACACAGGCTCAGCCTTTAGCCAAGTGAGGATTTATGCGCCTAGCTTTGTGCATAATGATGGGACTGCTCAGCACGACGAGCTGGGCAGATAATGCGCCCGACCCGTTAAATTCGCCGCAATGGTCGACCATGCATAGCCGCTTTTTAAATAAAGAAGCCTATGTATTTGATGATAAGGTTAAGATTCAAGCGCCGCCACAGGCCGAAGATTCGTTGAATGTGCCGATTGCTTTTCAGGTTAGCGATCTAAATCCGGTGCAAGAAGTGATAGTCATGGCGGATTTAAACCCTTTACCGCAAGTTTTGCGGTTTCGCCCCAGCACCATTAAACCGAATCTGGCATTTCGTATGAAGTTGCAACAAGGCTCACCGATTCATATTGCCGCCAAAGATGCACAAGGCTTATGGCACGTGAATGGTGTCTTCGTGGATGCGGCAGGCGGCGGTTGTACCTTGCCGAGTGTTGGTACATCGTCCGGCGATTGGACAAAAACCTTAGGCAAAGTTTCAGCGAATGTCTGGCAACATCCGCAAGGTAATCGCTTACGTGTGCGTGTTATGCATCCTATGGACACCGGCTTAGCATCAGGTATTCCAACCTTTCATATTGAAAACTTACAAGTGTTAGATGCGCAACATAAGTCGTTAGCTGAGTTGGATTTATTCGAGCCGATTAGCGAAAACCCGATGTTAAGTTTTGATGTTGCAGGGCAAACCCAATTTTACTTAGCGGGGCGTGATAATAACGGCAATAAAATTCAAGCGGAGGTTTCGCCATGAGCTACCGGTTAAGCGGCTTACTGTTGTTGAATTTGATGACACCTGCAATTTATGCCGATAACTTCCAATACCCGTTACAAGCGCAAACCGTTGCGCCCGATACCTATGTATTAGAAGGCAAAACTGAGGACTTTTCCAAGTTAAATGGCGGCTATATTGTGAATACCGCTTATATCGTCACACAAGATGGCGTGATTGTGATTGATACGGGGGCATCGCGGCGTTTTGGCGAGCAACAACGCGCCTATATTGAAAAGATAACTGGCAAAAAAATTAACCGTGTGTATTTAACGCACCATCACCCCGACCATTTTCTTGGCAATCAAGCCTATGCCGATGTACCCATTTACGCGCTGCCCGCTACTCAGCAAGGCATTCAACAACAAGGTGAAAGCTTCAGCGATAATATGTACCGCTTAATTGGTGATTGGATGCGTGATACTAAAGTCACGTCCCCCACACAAGTTGCGAAAGCGGGTAAAGAAACGGTAGGCGGACATGAATTAGAACTGCTTGCCTTACAAGGACATACACCCGGCGACTTAGCCATTTTCGACCATACCACCGGCGTATTATTTAGCGGCGATTTAGTCTTCAATAACCGCGCTGCCACCACGCCCAACGCGAATATTCAACAATGGCTTAGTGCATTAGACAGCCTGCTCCGCTTGCCATTCAAAGTATTAGTACCGGGACACGGTAACGTCAGCACAGATAACGCGCCGATTGCGCAAACACGCGCGTATTTAGAATGGTTACAAAGCAGCTTACAACAAGCCGCCGCGCAGGGTTTAGACATGACCGAAGTTATGCAAACACCGATTCCTGAGCAATTTAAAGGGGTCGCGTTAGCACAGCACGAATTACGCCGCTCCGTAACCCATCTCTACCCTGCCTTAGAAACACAACAGTTAAAGCCTGCTAAACAAACCCCATGAAACGGCTGCTTAGCGCTTTGCTCTTGTTAGTATTAAACAGTTGCCACGCCGCCATATCGGACTGCCCGCGCACACCGGATATGCCACCCGGCTTAAAGATGGCGCATTACCGTAGCCCTACTCCCGCTTGCGTGCCCAATGGTATTACGCTGAATACCGCTGAATTACAAAGCCTCATGCAAACCCAGCAACCTATCCTCATTGATGTATTTGCCATTTTACGTCGTATAGATGCAGGCTTTGGCAGTACCTGGCTGGTTAATAGCCCGCACACCAGTCTACCCAATGCCGTCTGGTTACCAAATGTGGGTTATGGGCAACTCGATCCAGATATAGAAACGTGGTTTCAACAGCAATTAACCCAACTCACCCAAGCTAACAAAACTAAACCACTGGTATTTTTCTGTGTGGCGGATTGTTGGATGTCATGGAATGCCGTTCAACGCGCCCGCGCTTACGGCTATAACCCAGTCTACTGGTATAAAGACGGCGTAGACGGTTGGCAAGAACGGGGGTTGGTGACTGTAACCCTTGAGCCTACACCTCTCAGCATAAAATAAATAAAAATACACTTCTCTATAAACACGAACTATAGTCTTATAGCGGACATAGCTAACCCCGCCGTTCCTGTTTATTTATCTTAAATACAATTTTTTTACTTACTTGCAATGCTTTTAAGATGCACAGAAGGTTAGCCACATGCCTCTATGTAAAAAATTTATTGAACAATTATGCCAAGCACAACACTATGATGCGGCTTTTAAAGCTTATAGCGATTATATAATAGATCTAAATTTTCATAGCTTGTCCTATGTATTTATGCCAATTAACTTATTTGGCACTTATAAAGAGCAAATGCCCCGCTTTTCAGTCACTGATAATTTTAGCAAATCGTTTTTAGAAGAGTATGCTACCAGCGGTTTTCAAAGTTATGATTATATTGTAGATGCGGTAAGTAGCGGTCAACAAAACTGTCTTTACTTATGGGAAGATGATCGCAAAAGCGGTCAATTAAATAAACAAGCTTCCAGCATTATAGATAACGCTAAATATGATCATCATATGGGAAATGGTTGTTCGATCTTAACATCAAAATCTTTGCATGGTGTGGGTGCAGTTAGCCTAATTGGCGATGAAAGTGATCGTTCATTTAAAAGTTATGTTAAAGAAAATTTAATCAGTCTTAGCAATGCTACTGAGATTTTCCATAATCATATTCTTGCCAAAGGTTATGAAGTAAATACGTTTATCATGCAAACTGTTTTTTTAGATTTTAATATTACTGAAAAAAAGATATTAAAATGCTTATTAGATGGTAATTCTGTACCTGAAACGGCTATTAAAGTTAACCGCAGTAAAGGACATGTTGAAAACTTAGTACGCGAAATGCGTATTAAAATTGGCGGAGAGTTGCCTAATGGTAAACCACGCATTTCTAAGGATAAACTTTTACACTTCTGCGGGCTGCTGCATATTTACCATGAATTATAAATTGCTACGAACTTTCCTTATCAGGCTTACGCAACTCTAAGTTACTGGGTAAGCCTGCTTGATTGGGTTTACGTTGCAAAAAGGTTTTTGGTGAAAAGGAACGAGTGGTTAGAATATAGGCTAACACTAAGCTAAAGGCGATGGCAGCCATCACAATTACATAAGGTTCAATGACTTTTAATGCGTGGGCAATGGCAGCAGTGTGTTCGCTTGCCCAATAAGTACCCAAACCCCAGAATGCAACCCATAAAGTCGCGCCTAGCATGTTATAGAAACTGAAGCGCAGCCAAGGCATTCCCATACTGCCTGCCACAATGCCATTAAGTTGGCGTAAGCCTTCAAAAAAGCGAGCGCCCACAATCATCCAACCGCCATGTTTTTCAAAATAATGCTCGACTTTGGCAAAGTGTTTGGGTGAGAAACCGACCTTATAAAACAACTTTTTACCGCCCCATGCGCCAATCGCATAGCCAACACTATTACCTAATACTGCGGCTAGCCACGCAACGACCACGACCGCCACGATATCCAACTCACCTCGCCCTGCTAAAATCGACGAGGCAATTAACAAGGTTTGCCCCGGTGCTGGAATCCCAAAACCCTCGACGAAAATTGCGCCAAACAGGGCAAAATAACCGTATTTATCCAACAAAGGGGTGGCTAATTCCACATAATGATTAAAATCTACCATCGGTTATTCCAAAGCATCCGTGCAAAGTTACGCTTTGGTTGTAGTGAAGTCATTGCCTACTGTCAAATAACCCAGCTATTAACCTTCTTAATTATAAAAACATACTTTACCCACTAACATTCAAATGCATGGATGTTTGGCGTTTAATCCCACTCATAATGCAAGCGCCCTAACACTTTATGCCCTTCAGCATCGCCACCGGCGGCAACTGCAACGCCCACACCGACATCTAAGCCTTTACCGACTAACCAATAATAGCCGGGTGTTACCCACGTTTCGTTTTGATCCCAATTCACTTCACCCGTAACCACTTGCTTAGCGGCAACTTTGCGGTAAGCGGCTAGATTGGCATAAGTGACTTGTTCATTGCCGCCAAATTCGCGCCCAAGTTGTAGCGTCATTTGTTGGCTTTTATCGCGTTTTAAATCATGTGCCATCGTGATCGCCACATCATTACTGTCTTTACCCTTGTCCTCCTCCAAATTGTTAGTGGACAAGATACGGGAGTAAGCGACGGATACGCTGTTAGGCGAGCCACCGATATTATGCCATGCTTTCATCATGCCGATTGCCGTATCGCCATGCCCACTCAGGCGTTCACCCGTGGTTTTATCCTTGTAACGCGCATATGGCATATGCTCAACCGAGACTTGAAAATTATCGGTTATACCGTATTCCAAACTTAAGCCCGTCTCCGTGCTGCGTGTGTTATGGCTATGCCCTAAGTCCACATCGGTGGAAACTTGCCATTGCCCTTTATCTTGGGAAAATACGCCATCTGCTTGGAAGAAACTATTGATAGGCGCACCGGCTTCCTCAACATCTTGGGCATAAACTGTCTGACACATACAGCAACTCAACAACGCCATAGACACATATCGCATGACAATACTCCCCTGTTAGAATTTACAAAGCGAATCGGGTTTATCAAAACCAAGCGTATCAAGGTTATTGGTTTGGTGTAAAAACCCTTGTAAGGGCGCACGTTCCACTACCCAATTATGCGTCGAAACGAGTAAAGGTTGGCGTAACTGGTGATCCCAAGGGCGGAAACTACTGGGATTACCTTTTGCCCCGTCAAAACTGGCATTATCCGCCGTTAAATAAGCCCGAATTTGCGCAAAATCTTGAGTTTGGGTTTGTTGGACAGCGGTAGCAATCGCTTTTACTGCCATCCAAGCTCCCCAATCAGGCGCTGTCATTGGCCGCTCAGCTTGCTTCTCAAAGCGCTTCTCAACCTGTGGCGCACCGTGGCGTTCCCACGCCCAATTCCACGCTAAGGCATTTAAACCTTCACTGCCCACCACCGGGCGTGGTAATAACGTTTGATACGCTGCATTCCGCGCAAATTCGCCTTGGCTATCAGCAATATACACCACGTCATACTCGCCGCCAGTGAGTAACGCGACATTGTTTTGCTCACGTTCACGCGGATCAGTGCCCAATACAAAATTACGTTTCTCAACCAGCTTTGCGCCATAACGTTTAGCAGAACGTTCTAACGCAGTTGTTAGCAATTTATCCTCTGGTAATGTGCCTTCTAGCACTAATACATTACGCCATTTATGCGCCACCAAATATTGCACTAAACCATCGGTTTGCATCGCTACATTGGGAATCGTGTGATAAATATTCGCCTGACATTGTGTTTGGCGTAAGGCGTCATCGGTAGCGGTCGCATTAAAGAAAAGAATGGTTTTATCTTTAAAAGCTTGGCTTACCTCCAATAATTGCGCTGCGGGCAAATCTGCCACGACATATTGCAGCCCTTGAGCGCTTAATGTTTCGAGTTGCTTGATTAAATCCGCGCTGTCTTTGCCTGTAATGTGTTGTAACGCAAATTGTACGCCAGCCGCTTGCCCGTGAAATTTTACTTCTTTTAAGGCGACTTCTGCCCCCGCATACGGCCGACCTAACGCTTGTCCAAAGAAATGCTTCGCCATACGTTTATCGTCATAACGCGCATCCTCTTGCAAGTCGATATAAGCAATGGTTAGGGTGTTAAGCGCTTTATGGGTCGGCGCCGACATGGGTTCAACTGTAGCTGGTGCAGCGGCAGCGGAAGGAGTGGGCGAAGGGGGAGGATCTTGCGCCCAAGTCGCAGTCCAACAACACCAACCACAGAGAACAAGGTTTAAATAGTGCAACGTGCGCATGGTGAACCTCCCTTAATCATCTACTACCACCATGTAAGGCACGCGCCCAACGGAAATCGACTTCAGCACTTTGCGATTGGGTACATCAATCACAGATACATCATCGCTTAAGCCATTCGCCACAAATAATAAAGACTCATCGGCATTTAACGCAGCATTCCATGCCCGATTGCCTACCAAAATATAGGTTTCGACTTTACGGCTTGCCACATCCACCACCGCCACACGATTCGCCCGACCAATCGTAACAAACGCGGTTTTACCGTCTTTCGTCATAACTAAACCTACAGGGGTTATATCTTCTTTACGGAAACCTTCCGGTGCAAAACTGATCTTCTGTTTTACGGTATTGGTAGCAGGGTCAATAATGCTCACAGATGCATCTAATTCACTCGTGACCCACAACTCTTTGCTATCCGGGGTTAACTCTAAGCGACGCGGACGATTGCCCACCACAATATTGGCTTTAGGTTCTGTCGCGGTCGGCTCAACCACATGCACTAAATTCGCAACTTCTGAGGTCACATAAACGGTTTTACCATCGGGATTGGCTAAAACGCCCTCGGGTTCTTGCCCGACTTCAATGCTTTTAACCAGCTTTTTCGTGGCTAAATCGACAATGCCTAATGCGCCATCGTCTTCTAAGGAAATATATAAACTTTTACCATCAGGACTTAAATCAAAGGCTTCAGGGTCTTCAATATCTTTAATCTGATCGACAACCGCTAACTTAGCCACATCAATTATATCAATGCTTGCACCATCGCCACAGGCGGCATACAGCAGGCTTTTATCTGGGCTAAATTGCAAATGGCGCGGACGTTTAGCGGTGGGAATATCTTTAATTTTCTCGAAGGTTTTGCCATCCAGCACGCTTACAACATTATCGTTTTCGCTACTGACAAACACATAACCTGTGCCTTTCGCCCAACTGGGTAGACTCAAGCAACAACCCACGGCTAAAACCATTACACTCAGACCTCGTACGTGCGGATACATGATAGCTCCTCCCTTCTAAGCATGTGACAGCAATGGCATCAGCCTAGGGAAAGGCAGGTTGGCAAAAGGTTGGTAGATTGCAAACCTAAACTGCGCTATCTAATAGCCTGAATTAACATAACCAAAGGAGAGGGGGTTATGGCAACGCGGCGCTGGCCTGCTTTAGTCGCTATTTGTCAACGCGAAGCCATTAAATTTTGGCATCAACGCGGGCGTATGCTCTCGGCTTTGGTACGCCCCGCACTTTGGCTAATCGTGTTCGCAGCCGGTTTTCAGAATATTTTTGGCGTCTCCATTATTCCGCCCTACGAAACTTATATCGAATACCAAGTGTATGTTGTGCCCGGCTTACTCGGCATGGTGTTGTTATTTAATGGTATGCAGTCCTCTTTGGCAATGGTTTACGACCGCGAAATGGGGTTGATGCGGTTATTGCTCACCGCACCACAACCGCGCTGGTTTCTGCTGTTTAGCAAATTGGTGGCAGGTACGCTGTTATCGGTGTTACAAGCGTATGCCTTCTTAGCCTTATGTGCAGTGTTCAAGGTAGATCTACCCGCGTTCGGTTGGTTAACGGTATTACCTGCCTTGGTATTAGCGGGCTTAATGCTCGGCGCATTAGGTTTATTACTGTCGGTTTCGATTCGCCAATTGGAAAATTTCGCAGGCACGATGAACTTCGTGATTTTTCCTATGTTTTTTCTTTCAACTGCTTTGTATCCGCTGTGGAAGTTACAAGAATCCGGCGCGACGTGGGTTTATAAAATCGCCAGTATCAACCCCTTTACCCACGCAGTTGAAATGATACGGTTTGCCCTTTACGGTCAATTTAATATCCTCTCCTCCTCGATCGTATTGGGCTGTTTATTACTGTTTTTCGTCTTAGCAGTTTGGGGTTATGACCCACAACGCGGCTTAGTGAAAAAAACGCGGCAGGCGGCTTAAGCTTGAAGGATGTGTTATGCGACAACTCAAATTATTACTGCTCAGTCTCTGTTTATGCCTGCCGGGCTTAAGCTTTGCCTTAGAAAAAGTGCGAGTCGGTGTCTTGGAATTTGGCACGGTGAATTGGGAATTAGATGTCATGCAGCAGCACAAATTGGCTGAGCAGCAAGGCATTGCCTTAGAGATTGTGCCATTAGCCTCTGCCGATGCCTCAACGGTTGCCTTACAAGGCGGTGCGGTGGATGTCATTGTGTCCGATTGGGTTTGGGTCGCAAGGCAACGTGCGGCTGAACAAGATTATACTCTCTTTCCCTACTCCACTGCGGTCGGCAGTCTATTAGCTAGACCACAAGCCAATATTAAAACGTTAGCTGATTTAAAGGGTAAAAAGCTTGGGGTAGCGGGGGGTGCAAATGATAAAAGCTGGTTATTTTTACAAGCCTATGCCAAAAAAATCGCAAACCTAGATTTAAGCCAAGCTGCCAGCGTGCAATACGCCGCACCGCCGTTACTGAATGAGCTGATGCAGCAAGGTGAGTTAGATGCGGTATTAAACTTCTGGCATTACGCCGCGCGTTTACAAGTCGACGGCTTACAAACAGTTATTCGTATGCCGCAAGTGTTACAAGGCTTAGGCATTCAACCAGACTTACCGTTAATTGGTTGGGTGTTTAGTGAAAAATGGGCAAAGGAACACAGCGCGGCGGCTAAAGGCTTTTTAAGCGCCTCGTATGCCGCTAAGCAGCTATTAAAAACAGACGATAATGAATGGCAACGTTTACGTCCGCGTATGAAAGCGGAAAACGATCAGGTATTTACCGCATTACGCGAGGCTTATCGGGCAGGTATTCCGGCGTGCTTTGGTGACAAACAGCAACAAGCGGCAAATACTGCGTTTAAGATTTTGGCAGAAACCGGCGGTAAAACATTAGTCGGCGACTTAACGAGTTTGCCAGCAGGTACCTTCTGGCAAGGTTTTAGCTTACCCGCTTGCCCCTAATGCTTAAATCCTTACGCCAACCCCGCGTGTTAAGCCTGCTCATAGTCTTAGTCGGTTGGCAGGTGTTGGCTTGGGTATTACATAGCCGTAGTTTACCGCCACCCACTGCCGTATTAGTCACCTTTGGCGAGCAGCTCGCTTCGGGCGAATTACCTAAACATTTGGGTGCAACCTTAGCGCGGATGTTGGCAAGCTTTAGCTTAGCCATGTTAATCGGCGTTAGTCTTGGCGTATTGATGGGTAGCCGCGCCCATTGGAATGCATGGTTAGATAGTCTATTGATTTTAAGCCTAAATATTCCAGCATTAGTTACTATTATTCTGTGTTATATCTGGCTAGGTTTAGGCGAAACCGCAGCGGTGTTAGCCGTCGCCTTAAACAAAATTCCTATGGTAGTAGTGACGTTACGCGAAGGCGCGCGCGCGATTGATAGCGAGTTAATGCAGGTCGCTAAGGTGTATCAATTATCGCCGTGGCAAACTTGGCGTAGCGTGTATGTGCCACAACTGTACCCCTACTTATTCGCTGCCGCCCGTAATGGCTTAGCCTTAATCTGGAAAATCGTATTGGTGGTGGAATTATTGGGGCGTAGTAATGGCGTTGGCTTTCAGCTTGGCAATTATTTTCACTTTTTTGATATTAAAGGCATTCTGGCTTATAGCTTGGCATTTGCCGCGTTGATTCTAGCCTTAGAAGCTTTAGTATTACGCCCACTCGAACGCAAACTCAATCGGTGGCGGCTATGACGGTACAGATTGATATTCATAGCAAAGTCTTTAGTAATGGCACGCAAGCCGCCAAAAACTTGCAACTAAGCTTACAACAAGGCGAGTTTGTGGCATTAGTGGGCCCGTCGGGTACAGGTAAAACCACACTATTAAATCTAATTGCGGGGTTGGATACCGATTTACAGGGTAGTATTCAAGCCCCGCGCCACGCGTTAAGTATGATGTTCCAAGAGCCGCGTTTAATGCCTTGGCTGACGGTAGAAGCCAATATTCGCTTGGTATTAGACGCACCGGTTATGCAGTCTGATACGCAGCGTTGGACACGCATGGCGCAATTAATTAAGCAATTGGGCTTAAGCGAATTTCGCCACGCCTTTCCGAAACAATTATCCGGCGGTTTAAAACGGCGAGTCGCCTTGGCGCGGGCTTTTGTCACCCAACCGCAATTATTGCTAATGGATGAACCGTTTCAATCCTTGGATGAACCCACTGCACACGCTTTACGTATTTTATTAGTCAATTTATGGCAGCACACGCGCCCGACGGTGTTATTTGTCACACATCAGTTAAGCGAAGCCTTGCAATTGGCGGATCGCGTGGTGTTTCTAGCGCCGCGTCCCGCCCATGTGATTTTAGATTACCCAATTCACTTAGCGCGTCCGCGAGCAGTGTCTGAAGTCCAAGCCTTACAACAAGCCTTATTAACCCAATACCCCGCGCTGTTAACCGGCTCACTTGCACAGGAATCTTGCCATGTCTCAACCGATTTTAAGCGTTAATCAAGTTAGCAAGCGTTATGGCAATGTTAGCGCATTAACCCATGTAAGCTTTGCATTAAACAGCGGTTTTTATGCGTTATTAGGGCCTAATGGTGCAGGCAAATCTACGCTGTTTCAATTGTTAACCGGCTTATTTGCACCCGATAGCGGCGAAATTATGGTAGACGGCATTAGCATTAAACAACAGTTACCCGCCGCGTTAGCCAAAATGGGCGTGGTGTTTCAACAACCTGCGTTGGATTTAGATTTAAGCGTCGCTAGTAATTTAAGCTTTCATGGCAAGTTACACGGTTTGAGCGATTTAATCATTCGCCAACGTACCCACAATCTGTTGGAGCAATTGGGTTTACTATCCGCCGCGAATAAGCCGTGTCGCGCCTTAAGCGGTGGTAATCGGCGTAAAATCGAGTTAGCCCGTGCCTTAATGACTAAACCACAGTTATTATTAATGGATGAAGCGACGGTTGGGCTTGATCCCGCCTCGCGAGCAGCATTATTGGCGTATGTGCATCAGCTATGTGATACCCAACACTTATGCGTATTGTGGGCAACGCATTTAATTGACGAAGCCGAACAGGCTAAGCAAGTGTTGGTATTACACAAAGGCAAATTATTGGCGCAAGCCAGCCCGCAAATCTTAATTCAGCAAACCCAAACCCATCATCTATTAGATGCGTTTTTTGCCTTATCCGGTGAAAATCGCAGCATGGAAGCCAAGGTTGCACGTTTATGAGTAGATTACAGGTCGATCACGGGCATGAACTGTATTATGCCGAATTCGGTAATCCCCACGGTATTCCCTTGTTATTTATGCACGGTGGCCCCGGTTCGCGTTGTGATCCCTCCCATGCCCACTACTTACGCCCTGACTTATTCCGTATTATTCAACTGGATCAACGCGGTTGTGGGCAATCCACGCCACACGGTCATTTAGCAGCAAACACGACTGAAGACTTAGTGCACGATATGCAGCGTTTAAAAGCACATTTAGGCATTGAACGCTGGGTAATTTATGGAGGCTCGTGGGGTGCAGTTTTAGCCTTACAATACGCCAAGCAATTTCCCCAAGCGACCTTAGGCGTGTTATTGCGCGGCGCATTTTTAGCGCGGCTCGTCGATTGGCAGTGGTTCGCGTTACCACGGGGCATAGCTCAGCAATGGCCGCTTGCGTATCAAGCCATGTTAGACGCAGCGCAAGTACCGTATGGGCATGATCCCGTACCGTATTTTTATCAGTGTTTGCAAACGCCTAATGAACTTGCTTATCGCGCTGCCTTGGCATGGAATACATGGGAAGCCTGTGTTATGGGTGTGACGCCCCCCCGTGTTAATGCGGATGCAACCACTTGGCTTACCAGTATTCAACGCGTACAAGTTCATTTTCATTATGCCGCTAATCAATTCTTTCTCGGTGAACAAGGCATCTGTGCCGATTTAAACCAATTACAAGCGATACCGATTTACGCAGTACACGGTTTACAAGATGGGGCGTGTCGGTATAGCGCTATCACCGAATTGGCTGCACAACTGCCTAACATGCAAGTGCTAGGTGTTACAGCGGGGCATGGTTTACACGAACAGACTATGCAACAAGGTTTGCAACGCATTACCACGCACTTAGCGCAAAGCTTAGGGCTGCTTTAATTGAGTTTGGATAGTACGGCTTAAGTAATCGCCATAGCGTTGTTCAATTGTAACATTGGGTGGCGCAAGCGCAGGCTGGGCAAAATACGGGCTACTAATCAAATAGTTGGCAGTACTTTCATTACACGCGACTGGAATATCATATACCGTGGCTAAGCGAATTAAAGCCTTAACATCGACGTCATGCGGTTGCGCAGTCATGGGGTCTTGAAAGAAAAATAAGGCGCTAATTTCCGCATCGGCAATCATGGCTCCCATTTGCTGATCACCGCCTAACGGGCCACTTTTTAAACCCATAATCGTTAAACTGGGATTTTCGGCTGTTAATAAACGCGCTGTTGTACCCGTTGCAATAATCGTGCGCCCTTGAAAATGTGCTACATTCCGCGCTACCCACGCACATAAGGCTTGTTTTAAACGATCATGCGCAATCATGCCAATGGCTTTCATTTGTCAGCGTTCCACAATAGGCAAACCGCTAGTATAGCGATGCACAACACCTATTAGAAAAAAAGGGGTGACTTGCACCCCTCTTCTAAGCCACTTAGGTTTAACCTAATGCTGCAAAGATTTTGTCACGAATCGCATCGACTGAACCGATACCTTCAATACGCACATAACGCGGCGCATTCGCGTCACCTGTGCCTGCCCATTCAGAATAATACTGAATCAATGGTGCAGTTTGCGCATGATATACTTCCAAACGTTTACGCACAGTTTCTTCTTTATCATCATCACGTTGAATTAAATCTTCGCCAGTTTCGTCGTCTTTGCCTTCGACTTTCGGTGGATTGAAGACGACGTGATAAGTACGACCTGAATTCAAATGCACACGACGCCCGCTCATACGACGAATGATTTCGTTGTCATCTACTGCAATTTCCACCACTGCATCAATATCCACGCCTTGAGTTTTCAACGCATCCGCTTGTGGAATGGTGCGAGGGAAACCGTCAAATAAGAAACCATTTGCACAATCTGGCTCTTGAATACGCTCTTTCACTAGCCCCAGAATGATGTCATCCGAAACCAAGCCGCCCGCATCCATAACTTTTTTAGCTTCCAAACCTAACGGCGTACCGGCTTTTACGGCTGCCCGTAACATATCGCCCGTGGAAATTTGCGGAATATTATATTTTTCCTTAATGAAGGCCGCTTGTGTTCCCTTACCAGCGCCCGGACCACCTAATAAAATAACTCGCATAAACTCACTCCTCTACCGTATAACCACACATAAAAATCAAGGCATCGTGGGAAACGATGCCTTTTTTCGATATTCACTCGATATTAAGGTTTCGTGACAAGGCAATCAAGCCTTACACGCATGCAGCTAAATTCAAATAAATTCTATAAATCTTGTTGCTTACGTTATGCTTTGCTATAAATAGCGCGATGACAGACAGCAATATTTCACCTCAAACTTATCAAATGCGTGGACATTTCTGGATAGAAAGCTCGCATGGCACGTTTTTAGGACGTGGGCGTGTGGTATTGTTGGAACGAATTCGTGATCTAGGTTCGATTAGTGCGGCGGCACGCTCTATGAAAATGTCGTATCGGCAAGCGTGGCAATTAGTGAATACCATGAACACCTATAGCACTAATCCCTTAGTGATTAGCGCCACAGGCGGTGTAGGTGGGGGTGGTGCGAGTTTAACCACGACGGGCGAACATGCCATTCAATTATTTTGGCAATTGCAACAGGAATTTGATGAATTCTTGCATAAGCGTTCACAGCATTTAAGCTTGTAAAAATTCCGCTAGCCCCTCACTTAAGGTGTATAGCTGGCTTTACCCGCAGCAATCCGCGACAACCAAACATCTAAACCTTGGGCGTTTAAATCTGAATCCACAGCTAATAATTCTCGGCTTTCGCTGGGAGATAATAAACAACCGTGGGCGGCTAGTTGGGACAGCCACAATTGCAAAATTTCCTCCTGCAATACTGCTACACGGTTCTCAGGTTGTTCTAGATGTTTATAAGCTAGGGCACTGAGTTCTTTAATGCTTTGTCGTACATTGGGAAATAATGCGGGTGAGACCTGACCATAATGTGTTAAGCACATCGCAGACGGTTGTAATCCTTCTAATTTATCGAGACTAACTTGCCATTCATCCGGTGAAAATGCGACTGGTGTAGTGGGTGCAAATAACCACATGCCTAATGAAGTATCAAATTCCCGATATGAAATACCGAAAGTATCACCAGTAAAGCAGGTTTTGCTTTGTTGATCGAAAATACAACCGTGGTGATTGGCATGGCCGGGAGTATCATAGAACGCTAAAGAGCGCCCATTTAAATCAAAGCACTGCCCTTCTGCTGCTGCAATCACGCGTTCTTTGGGAATAGCCGTCAGAGCGTAATAATCTTGCTTAAAGCCTGCTTCGCCATAAACCACAGTCGCTCCCGCTTGTAACTTAGACGGGTCAATCATATGGGGCGCACCTTTGGGATGAACGATTAGCGTGGCATTCGGGCATTGCACCATTAATTCACCCGCACCACCAGCATGATCTAAATGCACATGCGTAGGCATTACATAACGCACATGACTCGCACTTAACCCCAAATCGGCTAAAACCTCCATGATCAATGGCACGGTGTAATACGTACCCGTATCCACTAATGCCACTTGCTCACCTTGCCGAATCAAATAGCAAGCCGCCATTTGCGGTCGATACAAAGCGGTATCAATACAATAAATACCGTTACCTAAATCTTGATAATGGGCGGTCATGCGCGGCTACTCCTAACGTTTATATAATTTGAGCAATTTGCCATTTATTAATATCTTAGAAGTATCACATTGTGAAGCACTACTGAAACAGAAAAAGGCTACAATGGCTTGTAACCTTTTCCAGATATTTCCATAAAGAACTTAGCTGTTATTTATCAAAGCGATTGAAGTTTGCGAACTGTGTATCAAACAGCCCACCCACTTCATATAAGTTGACCGTAGTTTTGTCACCTTTTGCAGAGATAGTGCCGTCTAATTTCTCAATTGCTCCGCCACCTTGTGCACCAGAACCCGTATCACCGTTTCTAGCGACACCATCACCATCTGCCGTCTGCCCCCACAACCCGTGTGGATCAACACCATCCGACATCACATTACTACTACTAAAGCCTAAGTTAATGTAAGAATTCTCAATGGTAGAGCTAATTTTATATTCAGCAGTCTGCACTGAAACTTTGTCACCGTGCTTCTCTACAGTATTCCCATTCACTTGATAAGTGCCATCTTGTTTGGCTTCACCGTTAATCATCAGTTTGCCAGCACTATCAATTGCTACTTGATCTTTACCCATTGTAATACCAACTTCACCCATTGCAGTGGCAGTAGCATTACCATACTTTTTAAATTCAGCATTTACTTGCAAGCCTTTGTCACTCAGGATGTTATAGGTCTTGCCAGCACTGCCTTGAACATCATACTTACCACCGTCAGCATCCACAAAATGCGGGTCACCCCAGATTTTACCATTTGCACTAATATTTGAATTACTACCCGTGCCTGTTGTGCCAGTGCCTGTTGTGCCAGTAGTACCTGTTGTGCCAGTACCCGTTGTGCCAGTACCCGTTGTGCCAGTACCTGTTGTGCCAGTACCCGTTGTGCCAGTACCCGTTGTGCCAGTACCTGTTGTGCCAGTACCTGTTGTGCCAGTACCCGTTGTGCCAGTACCTGTTGTGCCAGTACCTGTTGTGCCAGTACCTGTTGTGCCAGTACCTGTTGTGCCAGTACCCGTTGTGCCAGTACCCGTTGTGCCAGTACCTGTTGTGCCAGTAGTACCTGTTGTGCCAGTAGTACCTGTTGTGCCAGTAGTACCTGTTGTGCCAGTAGTACCTGTTGTGCCAGTAGTACCTGTTGTGCCAGTAGTACCTGTTGTGCCAGTAGTACCTGTTGTGCCAGTAGTACCTGTTGTGCCAGTACCCGTTGTGCCAGTACCCGTTGTGCCAGTACCCGTTGTGCCAGTACCCGTTGTGCCAGTACCCGTTGTGCCAGTACCCGTTGTGCCAGTACCCGTTGTGCCAGTACCCGTTGTGCCAGTGCCTGTTGTGCCAGTAGTACCTGTTGTGCCAGTAGTACCTGTTGTGCCAGTACCCGTTGTGCCCGTACCTGTTGTGCCTGCCCCCATATTAGGGTTTTGCTGAGTACCATTATTCATTAAGTTCTGTACTAGCAACTGAATTAGGTTTAACAACATTGACATCATTTGTTGATTTACACTAAATGCACAACTGCTATTAAATGTATTCGTACCGCTAGTAGTGCTTGGGTTACTTGTGTTTTGTGTGTTAGATGTATTTAAACTAGCGTTATAATTATTAGTATTGAAATTTAACATTGATGTTCCTTCAAATTGATGTAGGTAAGATAGTTAATCAGTATTGCAGCGTCTTCACTTGCAGGGTCTTACTACACAGACCAGCGCATATAAATATCAGATTAAATTCTCAAGACTCCTAATATTTACCCCAACCTTTTCCCAACCCTTGCTGCTTAAACTCTGCGTTAAGGTTCAGGTATTCCTGCCTACTAGATAACACGAGAGGAGAAGAGTGATGCAATATGCGAATCCTAATACTGAAGGGGCAGTCATTGATTTCAAGCCACAGTATGAGAATTTCATTGGGGGTAAATGGGTAGCGCCTGTCAAAGGGCAATACATTGACAATATCTCCCCCGTTAACGGCAAACCTTATTGTAAAGTGCCGCGTTCTAGCGCTGAGGACGTTGATTTAGCCTTAGATGCTGCGCACGCTGCCAAAGATGCATGGGGTCAAACCTCTGTTACTGCACGTTCCAACATCCTATTAAAAATCGCTGATCGCATTGAAGCTAACTTAGAAAAATTAGCGGTTGCGGAAACTTGGGATAACGGTAAACCCGTGCGTGAAACCTTAAACGCGGATGTACCACTAGCGGCTGATCACTTCCGTTATTTTGCAGGTTGTATCCGTGCGCAAGAAGGTAGTATCGGCGAAATTGACCATAATACGGTGGCGTATCATTTCCACGAGCCGCTAGGCGTGGTAGGGCAAATTATTCCGTGGAACTTTCCTTTGTTAATGGCAGCATGGAAATTAGCCCCTGCATTAGCCGCCGGTAACTGCGTGGTACTAAAACCAGCAGAGCAAACCCCCGCTTCTATTTTAGTGTTGATGGAAATGATTCAGGATTTATTACCGCCCGGTGTTTTAAACATCATCAACGGTTATGGTCCTGAAGCGGGTAAAGCCTTAGCTACTAGCAAACGTATTGCTAAAATTGCGTTCACAGGCTCAACCCCTGTGGGCTCATTAATCATGGGCTATGCAGCAGAAAATATTATTCCTTCTACAGTAGAATTAGGTGGCAAATCACCTAATGTTTACTTTGCGGATGTGTTAGATCAAGAAGACGCATTTGTCAGTAAAGCAGTAGAAGGCGCAGTATTAGCGTTCTTTAACCAAGGCGAAGTTTGTACTTGCCCTTCACGCTTACTGATCCAAGAATCTATCTATGAAAAATTCATTGGTATGGTGATTGATCGCGCTGCCAAAATTAAACGCGGCAATCCATTAGATACCGAAGTCATGGTCGGGGCGCAAGCATCCCAAGAGCAATTCGAGAAAATTCTGGAATACATCAAAATTGGTAAAGATGAAGGCGCAGAAGTCATTACTGGCGGCGATGCGGAACACTTAGGCGGTGATTACGCTGACGGTTACTACATTAAACCGACCCTATTGAAAGGTACGAACAATATGCGGGTATTCCAAGAGGAAATCTTTGGTCCGGTCGTATCAGTAACTACCTTTAAAGATGAAGCTGAAGCCCTGAAAATTGCCAACGATACTGAATTCGGCTTAGGCGCTGGGGTTTGGACACGCGATATGAATACGTCCTACCGTATGGGTCGTGGTATTCAAGCGGGGCGGGTGTGGACAAACTGCTACCATTTATACCCGGCGCATGCTGCATTTGGCGGTTATAAAAAATCCGGTGTTGGTCGTGAAACGCATAAAATGATGCTAGATCACTACCAACAAACCAAAAACTTACTTGTCAGTTATGACATTAACCCACTAGGTTTCTTCTAATCCATCCTCCTAGTCTAGTGGTTGGTGTGAATCGGGCTGATGCTCGGTTCACACGTTTTCCGCCTTAATGATACACTAGCGACTTTCTCGCTAGTGTTTATTTAACTCATGTCTGGACATCATCACCACAGCCCAGATTTACACGAACCACAAGATGTAACACGCCAAACGATTACTAAACGCGTGGCATTGACGGGGATGGGTGTAAATTTATTCTTAACGATTGCTCAATTACTGGGCGGACTTTGGGCGCATTCCCAAGCTTTAATTGCCGATGCGATCCACACACTCTCTGATTTAATTGGCGATATTGTGGTGTTGTTTGCTTCGCACCATGCGGCAAAAGATGCGGATGAAGATCACCCGTATGGACATGGGCGCATTGAAACCGTCGCAACCGTCATACTGGGTTTATTGCTTGGCGTCGTTTCAGCTTTTATTTTTTATAGTGCCGTGGAACGTTTACTGGGGCATACACCGTTAGTCATGCCCTCGCCGATAGCAATGGGCTTTGCGGCTTTAGCTATTATTGGCAAAGAAGCATTATATCAATACACGGTTTACGTGGCTAAACGCATTCAATCCCCTATGCTAAAAGCCAGTGCATGGCATCACCGTTCGGATGCAATTTCTTCCATTTTGGTGTTAATCGCAATTGGCGGCGCACAATTAGGCTACCCGTGGCTGGATGCTGTCGCCGCGATTATGGTGGCGTTGATGATTTTCTATATGGCAGTTCAGCTTATTTTAGAAAGCACCAATGAATTAATTGATGCAGGTTTAGCACCTGATCAACTTCAAAACATTCGGGATTATATTAATTCGCTCAACGGCGTAGAAAACTTGCATTTTTTGCGTACCCGACGCATGGGCGGGCAAGTGTTAGCTGATGTGCATTTACAAGTCGACGGGCGCTTATCCGTATCAGAAGGCCATTATATTGGTGAGGCGGCGTTGTATAAGTTAAAACGGCAATTCCCCATGATTAGTGATGTCGTGGTGCATATTGACCCCGAAGATGATGAAGCTGGTTCACCAAGTCGCAACCTACCGTCACGCCGCCGTTTACTCGAGCAAATTCACAGCTTGTCGGAAACTGCGGCTGTGTGGTCTTTTGTACAAAATTTCACCCTGCACTATATTAATGGCAAAGTCTCAATGGATTTATTCATTAGAGAGCATGTCGACAAAACTGCACTAACAGCGTTTATGCAAGCTTGCAAACAGTTAGAGACACTAGGTGAAATTAATTGCTATCAACGCATAGCACCTTAATAGTGCAAAAACTTATGCATAAGCACTAATTTAAGGCAGTTTTTTTTTAGAATTTACGTAAAACTTAGCACCACAAGCAAATTTTTGCTGGCATAATAGTTGCATTCTGCATCTGGTAGATTTTTTAGCTTAATTTCTTCTTACACCCTAAGTTTCATAAGGAGACAGCAATGTCTAAGTCTGCACAAGACGTTTTGAATCTGATTAAAGACAGTGAAGCCAAATACGTTGATTTCCGTTTTACCGATACGCGCGGTAAAGAACATCACGTATCTGTACCTGCTTATACTGTTGAAGAAGATACCTTTACCGAAGGTAAAATGTTTGACGGTTCTTCAATCGCAGGCTGGAAAGGCATTAATGAATCCGACATGATCCTGATGCCAGATCCAGATACTGCATTTGTTGACCCTTTCTTCCAAGATGTAACGGTTAACATTACTTGTGGTATCGTTGACCCGGCTACAATGGAAGGTTATGAGCGCGACCCACGTTCTATCGCTATGCGCGCAGAAGCTTACCTGAAATCTACAGGTTTAGCTGATACCGCTTTCTTTGGTCCAGAACCTGAATTCTTCATCTTCGACGATATTCGTTGGGGCACTGATATGAGTGGCACCTTCGTAAAAATCGACTCTATCGAAGCAGGCTGGAACTCTGCGAAAAAATACGACGAAGGCAATATGGGTCACCGTCCGGGCACTAAAGGCGGTTACTTCCCTGTTCCTCCAGTCGACTCTTTCCAAGACATCCGTTCTACCATGTGTAACATTTTGGAAGAAGTGGGCGTTCCGGTTGAAGTACACCATCACGAAGTGGCTACTGCGGGTCAAAACGAAATCGGTACTCGTTTCTCAACGTTGACTATGCGTGCTGACTGGACTCAACGTCAAAAATACGTTATTCACAACGTGGCTCACCAATACGGCAAAACTGTAACCTTCATGCCTAAACCTATCGTTGGTGACAACGGTTCAGGTATGCACGTTCACATGTCTTTAGCCAAAGACGGCAAAAACTTATTCGCAGGCGAAAGCTATGCAGGCTTGTCTGAAATGGCGCTGTACTACATCGGCGGTATCATCAAACACGCTAAAGCCTTGAATGCGATTACTAACCCCGGCACTAACTCATACAAACGTTTAGTGCCCGGTTTTGAAGCACCTGTTATGCTGGCTTACTCTGCACGTAACCGTTCTGCTTCTATCCGTATTCCGTTCGTTGCTAGCCCTAAAGGCCGTCGTATCGAAGTTCGCTTCCCAGACCCATCTGCAAACCCATACTTAGCGTTTGCGGCATTAATGATGGCAGGTTTGGATGGTATCAAAAACAAAATCCATCCGGGCGAAGCAATGGACAAAGACTTATACGACTTACCACCTGAAGAAGACAAACTCATTCCAAAAGTTTGCCACTCTTTAGACATGGCATTAGAAGCGTTAGACAAAGACCGCGACTTCTTAACTGCGGGTGGCGTATTCACTAACGATATGATCGACGCTTACATTGATCTGAAAATGGAAGAAGTCACTCGTTTCCGTATGACGACTCATCCGGTTGAATACGAAATGTACTACTCACTCTAAGCCTTTAGAGTTTGCCAGTTCATAGCTAAAAAATGCCCCTGCTTGGGGCATTTTTTTATTCGTCAGCTTTATGAAACTTTTATGACAATTTAATAACAAAGCGGTTATGCTTCGCCTACTATGACCAACGGGGGTCAACCCATGCGCCTTGCTACTAACCGCTTTGCAATGTTAATTGCTGCGCCTGTCACTGTGCTAATGCTTGCGATTTTGTGGCTAGATCGTGGCAATAGTGGGTGGGCGGGCGAACTGTATAACCGCGTCTATTTAATGAGTACGTGGGCTTTATTATTTACGACGCTTACTCTGCTTAGTCGTCGCCCTTGGTTTGCAGCCGGTTTAAGTTCCACCATTATTGGCGGACTTTGGTTGAGTGCGTATATCAAATATCAATATCTAGGTGCACAACTGGTTTTACCTGATTTAGAAGTGGCTTTTTTAAGTTCCGAAACACTACTCGAAATGGGTTTAACCCCCACACTAGCGGTTATTGGTTATTTAGCTTTACTCGGTTTAGCGTTTTATTGGGAAAAACCGTGGCAAGTCGCATGGCAATATACCACCAGCGCATGGTTGGCAAGCATTACCACCTTAGCATTACTCAATATTCCTTATTTCTACGTAGACCTACAATGGACGACACAGGCGAAACATACCTTACCTACCTTTGTGCAAAGCATCTGGCGCACGCAATTAGAAGAACCTGCCAATCCCAACCACGCGAATTACTGTTGCTTTAAAGCCGATGCGCAAGCGGAACAATTTACCGCTACACCTGAAAAAAAGCCGAACATTGTGGTTATTTTGGAAGAATCAACATTCAAGCCAGAGCAAATTGTTAATTTTAAAGCAAAAGCACCGTTCTTTCCCGATGCCTATCCATTGCGGGTGTATACGGCAGGGGGTGCAACGTGGGTACAGGAAATTGCCTTTTTACACGGGGTTGCGCCCCCACTGTATGGCGATGGCTGGCGTTCGATTAATCTATTTGCACCGGGGCGCTTAGACGGACGTATTGCGCCACAATTAAGCGCCCAAGGCTATGTCACAAAAACGATTTACCCAACCGCCGGGCGCTTTTACGGTGGGCAGCGTTTCCACGAACAACTGGGTATGCAGGAATTTATTGATTGCACGATGATTCCCGAATGCGCCAAACGTAAATGGAATCGTATGCCGGATGAGGTGTTTTTTGAGCGGGCGCTTAGCGAGTTAAAGCATGAGGCGAAGCCAACCTTTATGTTTATGGCAACGATGCGCCAACATTCACCGCATGATAAACAGCGCCAATTTTCTAAACAATGCGCAGCCAGTTTAACCCCGAAACAATGCTCAATTATGCAAGATTATGAGGAGCGCTTAACTGCATCGGTCGCTTCGTATAAAAAATTCTTGAATCAACTCAAAAATTTACCAGAGCACACTATCGTTGTGGCATTTGGTGATCATATTCCGGGCGATGTGGCGGCTGAATTTGTGGATAGCGATTTATATAAACAAGATCGTTATCGAACCTTTTTTAATCTGTGGGATTCGCAAGCGGGTTTTGTGACTGAAAAAGCGTTAACCGGACGGCAATTTGAGAAAATTGACCTAGCCATGTTAGATAGTATTGTATTGGATTATGCAGGCTTTGAAAGCCATTATCTGACCGATAAATTAGTGCATTTACAGAAATGTTCCGGCAGTTTTTGCGGCTTTGATCATAATGAAACCCAACAACCTACCGCGTTAACAGGTACGCCACAAATTCCATTGCTACCTTAATTTATGTGGGGCTTGAGCTTAAATGCCATACCCCACCTATGTCTTAACTGGTTTTGGTTTTAGGTTTAGGGCGAACAAATTTCACCACTAATAACATAATAACCGCCCCAATGGTCGACCAAAAAATATAGCTAACCCATAATGGTCCTGGTAGTTGGAAACCATTACTAGAAGCAAGCCCCCCTAATAATGTACCAATAACAACGCCGACTAGACCAACTGCTGCATCGCCCCAAAAGCCAAAACTTTGGTCACCGACTATTTTACCAGCTAACCAACCAGCAATAACGCTGATCGCCAGCATTATTAAAATTTGAATAATGTCCATATCATGCCTCCATCCAATTCCATTCTTCTATTTGCTTAACAGCTTTCTAAGCATAGCCAATCTTGCCTAAATCTCGTCTAATCAACGGCATTTGTGGGGTTTTATCAGAAAGCAGCAAAAAAGACGTATGGTTTTCTTGTATATGCAAAAAACTAGATTAGACTAGCGCCTTTTTGGGCACGGGATTATAAGTATGGAATGGTTGACAGACATTAATGTCTGGAGTTCGTTGATAACACTAACAATATTAGAAGTTGTCTTAGGTATTGATAATATTATTTTCTTAACCTTATTAGTGGGAAAATTGCCTGAGAATCAACGACCATTTGCACGGCGATTTGGCTTATTAGCCGCCATGATTACACGTATCATGTTGTTATTATCAGTCAGTTGGCTGGCACATCTAACAGATCCGATTTTCCATATTATGGGGCATGCCATATCTGGACGAGATCTAGTCTTGTTATTTGGCGGCTTGTTCCTAATTTACAAAGCTGTCACCGAGATTCACGGTAGCTTAGAAGGTGGAGACGATACATCTGCGCCCACTAAAGTTGCCAATAGCCTACCGATGGTAATCGCCCAGATTGCTATTATTGATATTGTGTTTTCGCTGGATTCCGTTATTACGGCGGTCGGCTTAGCCAGTAATGTTTATGTCATGATAGCAGCCATTGTGATTGCCATTAGCGTCATGATGTTTGCTGCCAAGCCGATTGGCGACTTTGTGGAAGCACACCCTACCATTAAAATGTTAGCGTTATCCTTCCTCGTATTGGTTGGCGTTGCACTCGTTGCGGAAAGTATGGGTGAAGAAATTCCAAAAGGTTATTTGTATTTCGCAATGGCCTTCTCATTTGGCGTGGAAATGTTAAATTTGAAACTTCGCAAAAATGAAAAAGCGGTTAAGTTACATCAGATTTATGACGACGAATTACAAGAAGCCGAAAAAACTCAATCACGCGACGAAGCTAAATACGGTAGCTAAATGCGCCTGAGCGTCCAATTAGTAGCGCTTTGGCTCATCCTCTTAAGTGTACTGCCATCCCTTGGGGTGGCAGCACCTTATCAACTTAAATTTCGCAGTTCCTACACCCTACCCCAAGCTATTATCAATGATATTAAAATCATGGAACTATCCGGCTTGGCGTGGGATGAGGACGAACAAATTCTATATGCGATTTCAGACCGTGGCGGGCGTTTATTCCATCTAAAACTGCAATTAGCCGGTAATGAAATTCAAGATATTCAACCGCTTTACGCAACCTTGCTAAAAAAAACGAATGGCAAACGTTTGAAACATATCGACGCAGAAGGCTTAACCGTCTTAAATGCGAATAATGGTAAACACGGCGATACGGAATTAGTCATTGCCACGGAAGGCGAGGTGCAACTGTTGCGCTTCACGCCTGATGGTATTTTAAAAAGCAAACTTCCTTTACCCAAAGACTTAAGGGATCTCGCAGCCTATCATGGTTATAACCAAGCGTTAGAATCTGTGGATTATCACCCACGCTTTGGCTTTATTACTGCGCCCGAATTCCCCTTAAAAACTCAAATTGAACCAGCGTCATTCCACACCTTATATAGCCAAAAACGCAATTGGGTATTTCCTTCACACCCCGTCAATAATAGTGGCATCAGTGCATTGGAAGTGTTGCCCGATGGCAATATTCTGGTGTTAGAACGGGCTTGGTCTGGCGTATTTAATCCGCTCACTATTAGTTTACGCTACGTCGATATCATGGGTTGCGTCCCACAACATATCTGCACCGTTGACGATTTAAAAGTCACCTCTAATTATTTAGTGGTTGATAATTTTGAAGGTCTCACCCATATTCAAGGCAAGCAATATTTAATGGTTAGCGATGATGGCGATAATAGCTTTCAGCGCACGCAGTTTATTTTATTTACGCTTGAGTAAGAATGATGAGTAGATCAATGCGTGTATTTTTATGGGCATTGCTTGGGGTCTTATTATTATGGGTTGCCCAACCTGTCTGGAAACCGTGGGTTAGTCACAGTGCGCCGATTCCAGCCGCCTCAAAACAGCCCTTAGCGGTAACTGCACGCGGTGATTTAGCCGCTGATGAGTTAAGTACCATTAGCATTTTTGAGCACAATAGCCCCTCGGTGGTTTACATTACGACCATTGATCGCGTGCGTGATTTCTGGACACGCAATGTCAGCGAAGTACCCAGCGGTACAGGTACAGGCTTTGTTTGGGATAATGCTGGGCACATTGTTACCAATAACCATGTCGTTGAGGGACATAAAACTGCCAAAGTTCGCTTATCCGACCAACGTACCTTTGACGCAGTAGTGGTGGGTACAAGCCCTGATCATGATCTTGCTGTGTTACGCTTACAAAATACTTCAGATATGCCGCCCCCCGTGCAAATCGGTGAAAGCAATAATTTGAAAGTGGGGCAAAAAGTCTTTGCAATTGGTAACCCTTTCGGACTCGATCACTCCTTAACTTCAGGCATTATTTCCGCCTTAGGACGCAGTATTGATAGCGAAAATGGCAAAGGTATGGAAGGTTTAATTCAAACCGATGCCGCCATTAACCCCGGTAACTCGGGCGGTCCTTTATTGGATAGTGCGGGGCGGGTAATTGGTGTGAATGTCGCTATTTACAGTCCATCGGGGGCATCAGCGGGTATTGGCTTTGCAATTCCAGTGGATGTGGTCAACCGCGTTATTCCTCGTCTAGTTAAAGACGGGCGTTATACGCGTCCGATTTTAGGCGTTAGCTTAGATGATACCGTTAGCAAAAAAATCACTGAAAAACTGGATACCAAAGGCGTGCTAGTGTTAGAAGTTAGCCCAAACACTCCAGCGGACGTTGCCGGTTTACGGGGTACGAGCATTACAGCCAATGACGATTTAATTCTCGGCGATATTATTCAATCTATTGATGGTAAACCTGTGAATACGGTGAGCGAACTTACCAGTTTACTCGATAGCTATACCTTGCATAGCCATGCCAAGTTGCAGATTTTACGCGATGGCAAAACCCCGCAAGAAGTCGACATTACCTTAGACCAAATGCGTTAATAGCTTTAAGTGTTAGAAGGAAGATTAAGGCTTCCTTCTAAACCTTCAATGCATACGGATCCATTACCACAATCACGCCATCGGATTTGCGCCGCATTAAATTATCGCCGTGTAAATCCCATGCCAGAAACTCCTCGTGTTTGCGGAAATAACGGCATAATTTGCGCACATCCTCTGCTAACGGTTGCCCATAACGCTCGGCAATCCATTGAATAATTTGGCGACGGGTGGCTTCATCCTTCCAATCCATGCCATACACATAATCGGTAAAAAATTGGGCATCGGCTTCATCTAAATGTTCCAACCGTTCCATAATATAAATCAGGCGATAATCCGGTTCTTCATGGCTGAATAGTTGCACAACGTCGGGGGCAAGCGTTTGATCACATTCATCTAAAATACCAATGCGTTTAATAAACGGCACATGCGTTAATTGATGCTGCCGAATCGCATCGTTAAAATACTCTAAACCCAAAGCATATTTTTCAAGCAGCACATATTCCTGCCATGCCTCGCTTTGCAAATCGGTCTGATATTGTTTTTTGCAGGTTTGGCATTTCACTTCCAAACGTTGGTCTGCCTCAAAACATTTCATGTGATAGACATTGGTGAGGAAAGTGTTATCGCATTGCGGACAACTCATCCGCTCGAACTTGCCTTCTAAGAAGCAATGCAGAATATCGTTGCTAGTGTTCATGTTAGTAATCTATACCATTTTTAAGGAGAAAAGAGCCGCCACATAAAGTAATAGCGGGAAAATAATCATCAATCCACAATCCCACACTAATCCCTTCATGCAACATGTAAGCGCGTTTTTTCTTACCGTCAGTGGTGTATATTCTAATCCCAGAATCATGTAACTTAGCATGAATTTCCTCAAGATTTTCATCCATATCATCACGTAGGGTGCAGACCACAGGTTCCCAACCAGCGACTCTATACGCATCAATCAAATCTAAATAGAAATCCACATCGGCTGTAATGGTATTGTCAAAATCAATCGCAATAATTCGTGAAGTTGGCGAATCTGCCAATACATAGGCATCCACCACAAATTCATTAAATTCATACGTTAAACGATGTTCGCCATTCATTTGAATAGCTGATTTTAAAACAGTAAAGGCTGGATGGGCTTGTTCAGGGTTGTGGTAATAAAAGACTAAACCAGACATATCAGTTCTCCGCTCCTCAGATTTTTAATAAGCATCCTCAACGCTGAGAATAAGGCTTAAGTTATTGGCTCTCAAGCAATTAGGCAGTTAATTCTGCTGAGTTTGTCTCTAAAAGGTGCAGAAATGTTAAAGTTTTATGAATGCACTAAAATAATGCAACACCCTCGTCAGCTTATAGTGCAAACTTGCAACAAAATGCCAAAATCAAACGGTTAAGCAGCATAAGCAGCGTGGCACTAAAATTGCATTTACTCGCTTATGGATGAAATGAAAGTAAACAAAACTGAATTATTAGACATTTTAACATGCGCCATTTTAGTGCTTGATCCCAAATTACAAGTCACTTATATGAATCAAGCTTGTGAAATGCTATTCGGGCAAAGCCTACAACGTGTGCAGGGAGAGGCACTCGCGCAATTATTACGCAGCGATTTATTTTATGCACATTTACAAACGGCTGTTGAACAAAATGCGCCGCAGTCTATTCGTGAGTGTGTTATTGAATTAACCAACAGCAATGAAATAGTAACGGTGGATTGTGTTATCACGCCGCTAAATAATGACAACTGGCAACAACAAGTATTACTCGAAATTCAACAAGTTGATCGCCAATTACGCATTGTGCGTGAAGAAAATATGGTGCACCAACAACGTGCTTTGCGTGAATTAGTACGAGGGATTGCGCATGAAATTAAAAACCCCCTAGGCGGTTTACGGGGTGCTGCGCAATTATTAGAAAGTGAGTTAACCAGCGCTGATTTAAAAGAATATACCCAGATTATTATTTCCGAAGCTGACCGCTTAAAAAATCTAGTGAATGGTATGTTAGGCCCGCGTACCTTACCGCGTGAGGAAAACGTTAATATTCATGAGGTGTTAGAGCATGTACGTAATTTAGCCAGCACCGATTTAACCCACCGCATTGAATTTATACGCGATTACGACCCCAGCATTCCCGAATTTCAAGGCGACCGCGATCAATTAGTACAAGTGGTATTAAATATCGTCAGTAATGCGGTCAATGCGTTGGGCGATACGGGCAAAATTCAATTACGTACCCGCGTATTACGCCAATTTACCATTCAACAAAAGCGTTATCGGCACGTATTAAAAATTGAAATCTGCGATAACGGCCCGGGCGTACCCCCGCATTTACAAGACAAATTATTTCTACCGATGGTTAGCGGCACAGCGGGGGGAAGCGGTTTAGGCTTATCCATCGCGCAATCGTTAGTGCATCGCCACAATGGCTTAATCCAATGCGATTCAAGCCCCGGACAAACTTGCTTTTCTATACTGATTCCCTTGGAGAATGGCCATGCCGCTTGTTGAGCAAATATGGATAGCCGACGATGACCGTTCAATTCGTTGGGTGCTGGAACGCGCCTTGCAACGGGCGGACATTGGCGTGCGTAGTTTTGAATCCGCCGATCAAGTTATCAGCGCGTTACGTACCCAACAACCGGATGCCTTAGTCACCGATATTTGTATGCCGGGCACGGATGGCTTAAAACTATTAGAACGGATGCAACGCGATTACCCCGATATTCCAGTGATTATTATGACCGCACATTCGGATCTAGAAAGTGCAGTCTCCGCTTATCAAGGTGGCGCATTTGAATATTTGCCCAAACCGTTTGATGTCAATGAGGCGGTGGAATTAGTACGCCGCGCTTGCAATATGCGGCATGAACGCCAAAGCAAACAGCAAGAAGATAGCAGTACTGAATTATTAGTTGGTCGTGAAATTATTGGTCACGCCCCTGCGATGCAAGAAGTGTTTCGAGCAATTGGGCGCTTATCCAAATCCAGCATTACCGTGTTAATTACGGGCGAATCGGGTACAGGTAAAGAGTTAGTCGCCAAAGCCTTACATACCCATAGCCCACGGGCAACCAAGCCATTTATTGCCTTAAATACCGCTGCGATTCCGCGTGAACTGTTAGAATCCGAATTATTCGGACATGAAAAGGGCGCGTTTACCGGGGCTTATGCGCAACGTAAAGGGCGCTTTGAACAAGCCGATGGCGGCACATTATTCTTAGATGAAATCGGCGATATGCCCGCAGAATTGCAAACCCGCTTATTACGCGTCTTAGCCGAAGGCACATTCTATCGGGTGGGCGGTCATACCCCCGTCAAAGTTGATGTCCGCATTATTGCCGCTACTCATCAAAACCTTGAAGAACTGGTGCATCGTGGCGCGTTTCGTGAAGACCTATTCCATCGCTTAAACGTGATTCGCATTCACAATCCGCCCTTACGTGATCGCCGCGAAGATATTCCTTCCCTGCTGAATCACTTTTTACGGCGTGCCGCTGAAGAATTACAAGTCGAAGTTAAAACCTTATCGCCCCGCGTTACCGAGCATTTACAAACCTTGTTATGGCCGGGCAATGTGCGGCAATTAGAAAATACCTGTCGTTGGCTAACCGTAATGGCCTCCGGGCGGGAAATCGTTACTGATGATTTACCCAGCGAATTGACCGAAACCGAACACAATAAACAAGACGTACCCAACAATTGGGAGAAATCCCTAGCCCAATACGCCGACTTCAAATTAAACAAAGCCAGCCAACCCTTATTGGATGAGCTATACCCTATTTTTGAACGCATTTTGTTACAGGCTGCCTTAAAGAAAACCGGCGGCCGCAAAATCGAAGCGGCGGAATTGCTCGGTTGGGGACGCAATACCTTAACCCGCAAACTCAAAGAATTGGGCGTGGAAGAAAGCTAACTTGTGAACTCTGCCAAGACTGCTTAGAGTGAATGCTTTTTAGCAAGTGCTTATTGGATTATGGGGTTCATCTTCACGTTAGTTATCGGTTTACTGGGCATTGCCTATTGGCAACTGCCCCGCATTTTACGCTATAGCATGCGTGCGCCGCGCATTGCACCGCATACACATCCTGCCGAACAAGGCTTAAATTACACTGCCTTTGAATTAATCAGTGCTAAGCAAAAACGTCTTCAGGCTTGGTTTATTCCCGCACCTACTGTACCCGCGCCCGCTGTGATTATTACGCACGGCTGGGGCGGCAATGCGGCCTTAATGTTGCCATTGGTTAAACCGTTACATGCAGCGGGGTTTGCCGTACTGCTATTTGATGCCCGTTGTCATGGCGCGAGTGAAGATGATGATTATATGGCACTGCCCCGCTTTGCCGAGGATACTGAAGCTGCATTAACATGGTTACAACAGAGCGCTGATATTCAGCCACAGGCGATTAGTTTACTAGGGCATTCCGTCGGGGCAGCCGCAGTATTATTAGTTGCCAGTCGTCGCCATGATTTACATAAGGTTGTAAGTATTTCGGCGTTTGCTCATCCCGAACGTATGATGCGCCGTTGGCTATTAAGCAAACATATTCCGCGTTGGCTGATTGATAAATTCATTTTGCCAGAAGTAGAACACGCCATTGGCTTTAAGTTTGCGCAAATCGCCCCCGAAAACACGATTAGCCAGATTCAATGCCCGGTATTACTCGCACATGGCTTACAAGACAACATCGTACCGGTTGCCGATGCCCAAGCCATTTATACGCAACGCGCTCAAACACAAGTCGAGTTATTATTGGTCAATGGCAATCACGAGCAATTTGCAGAGCAAGCACAACAAATGCAGCGCGTAATTCAATTCCTAAAAATCCCTTAAATCGCACCAAGGAAACTGTTTTAGCTTAAGTGGGGTCTATGCTTAGAGTAGGTGTTTATTTCCTTGGAGGATTCAGTATGTTACGCCAATGCTTTGTAAGTTTATTAGCCAGTTTGTGTGTAATGAGTGTTGCCCAAGCGGGTCCCATGTATGCCGTACACAATGTGCGCGGCGACGATGCCCTAATCATGCGAGATCGCCCGTCTAAACAGGGTGAAGCGGTCGAATCCTTAGAGTTTAACGAAACCTTTATTGAAAACTTACATGAGCGTGAAAACGGTTGGTGTAAAGTGCGCTCGCATACCCTTGAAGGCTGGGCGTTCTGTAATTATTTAGGCACACCCGATGGCGCATATCCTGCGTATCAACTTAAACAAGAACCCATGAATTTACGCAAAGCGCCTAGCTTAAATGCGCCCGTCCTGCTCGAAATTCCGGCTTATAGCTTCAATATTGCAGGCAATGGCAAATGCACAGATAAATGGTGTCCGGTGTTATACCAAGACCCTCGCACTTATCAAGAATTACGCGGTTGGGTCGCACGCAAAGGTTTATATAGCTGGACGATAGATTTACGTTAAGCCATTGAAGATTAAGGATTATCTAGAAGCAAAGGAAGCCCTATGATGCGTTTTATTCGTACCCATATCAGTGTGTTAGCAATCGCCTGTCTGCCCGTGTTAACGCAGGCTACTGAACCCGATCAATTTTATTCTGTGACTCGCGTTAGCGGCACAGATCGCCTTGCTATGCGTAGTAAACCCAGTAGTACCGCCCCCGTCGTGCATTGGTTTGCTTTTAATGCGGTAAACATTACCAATCTGGGTGTGCAAAGCAAGGGATGGTGTCAAGTGATAAGCCCTAATAACCGTCTGGGCTGGTCGGCTTGCAAATACCTCACCCCTAGTAATGACAGCAACCGTTATTATTCCACCCAAGGTTATGGTGACTTCTTAGCCATTCGCAAAACACCGAGTAGTAGCGCGACAATGGTGGGCAAAATTCCACCGTATGAAACGGGTTTGCAAGGCACAGGGGAATGCAGTGCAACATGGTGTCCGATTAATTATCAAGGCAAACGCGGTTGGGTGGGTCGTAAGTATTTAGCCAGTTGGAGTTTTTAAAGCATTAAGGGGCAATCGCCCCCTAATGTCGTGTAATGGGCGGTATTCGCGCTTAGAGCACGGATAAATCCGCCACGCGTAAGAATAAGCTACGCAAACTATTGAGCAAGGCTAAACGATTGTTGCGTAACGCTAAATCGTCTGCCATGACCATAACATCATCAAAGAATTTATCAACCGGTTCACGTAATTCCGCTAATGATAATAACGCGGCTTCATAATCCCCTTGTGCAAATAACGGCTCGACTTTGGCTTGTTGCGCTTGTACCGCAGCGGCTAAGGCTTGCTCAGCAGGTAATTGCAATAAGCTAGCGTCAACCTGTGCCGGTAACTCGCCGTCAACTTTTTTCAGAATATTGCTAATTCGCTTATTGGCCGCCGCTAAACTTTCCGCCGCTGATAATTGACGGAATGCCGCTACCGCTTTGACCCGACGATCAAAGTCTAAGGGTTGACTAACTTTTAAGGCGGCAACCGCATCCACCAACGCGCCATTAATGCCTTGTTCTTGGTAGTAACCTTTTAAGCGCTCCAACACATAATCCAAGGTTTCATTGGTGGCGGGTTTGCTAGCCAATTGCGCGCTTAAGCCATCGGCAGCTTTATCCAGCAAAACGGCTAAATCCAGCGGCAATTGTTTTTCAATCAATAAGCGCAACACGCCCAAGGCTGCTCGACGTAAACCAAATGGGTCTTTTGCCCCCGTGGGTTTTTGCCCAATGCCGAAAATGCCGGTTAAGGTATCCAAGCGTTCCGCTAATGCCAAAATCGTGCCGGTGGTGGTGCTTGGTAACGCATCGCCTGCAAAGCGCGGCATATATTGCTCATCCAAGGCTTGCGCAACTTCGGCAGGCTCGCCGTCATGCAGCGCGTAATAACGTCCCATAATGCCTTGCAACTCGGTAAACTCGAACACCATATTCGTGACTAAATCACATTTACCAAGTTCCGCCGCCCGTGTTGCCAAGGCTTGGTCAGCGTTTAATGCTTGCGCAATAGATGCGGCTAACTGCGCCACACGCTGCGATTTATCGTACAACGTGCCGAGTTTTTGCTGGAACACCATGCTTTTTAGTTGTTCGGCACGGCTGGCTAAAGGTTGCTTTTTATCTTGCGTCCAGAAGAATTCAGCATCCGAAAAACGCGGGCGAATCACACGCTCATTGCCTTGTGCCACTTGGATTTCATCGCGGCTTTCAATATTCGCTACCGTAATGAAATGCGAAATCAACTTGCCATTCGCATCCACCAACGCAAAATACTTTTGATTATCTTGCATGGTAGAAATCAACGCTTCTTGCGGCACATCTAAAAAGCGTTCTTCAAACTTACCCGCCACCGGCACAGGCCACTCGACCAAAGCCGTAACTTCATCTAACAAACCTTCTGGCATAACCGCTTGCCCGCCTAAGCGTTTGGCTAATTGCTCAACCTTATGCTTAATCATGTCGCGCCGCGCTTCAAATTTAGCCACTACGGAAGCTGAACCCAATTGAATGGCATAATCGCTAGGGCTATTTAGCGTAATCGCATCAGGCGCATGGAAACGATGCCCACGCGATTCACGCCCGGTTTTAATGCCCAAAATTTCTGCATCAATCACGGCATTATCTGCCAACATGACAATCCAATGCACCGGACGCACAAACTCCGCCGTACCCGCCCCCCAACGCATACGCTTAGGAATCGGTAAAGACGCTAAGGCTTTTTCGACAATAGCAGGCAATAATTCAGGGGTAGCTTGTCCAGCTTGGGTTTGACGGAATACCAACCAAGCGCCTTTATCGGTTTCTAATGTGCCTAAATCAGCAACATTCACACCGCAAGAGGCAGCAAATGCTTCAGCCGCTTTAGTCGGTTTGCCTTCCGCATCGAACGCGCCTTTGATTGCAGGGCCACGCTTTTCAATGGTTTGATCAGCTTGTTGAGCCGCAACTTCTTTCACCCATACGGCTAAGCGACGGGGAGCAGCATACGCAATCACTTCCGCAGGTGTTAAACCCGCTGCTTGTAGCCCTTGGCTAATGCCATCGGTAAAAGCAGCAGATAACGTGGGCAGCGCTTTTGGTGGTAATTCTTCAGTACCAATTTCAACCAATAAATCCATGATTACGCCCCCTGTGTTGCATTATTTAACATTGGGAAACCTAAGGCTTCACGCGCATTGTAATAAGCTTCAGCTACCGCCCGCGCTAGCGTTCGTACCCGCAAAATAAAGCGTTGACGCTCGGTTACCGAAATGGCACGGCGGGCATCTAATAAGTTAAAGGTATGTGAGGCTTTTAGCATTTGCTCATAAGCAGGCAGTGGTAAGCCCAGTTCGATTAAGCGTTGGCTTTCCGCTTCACAGGTATCGAACTGACGGAATAAGGCTTCGACATTGGCATGTTCAAAGTTATAAGTGGACTGCTCGACTTCATTTTGATGATACACATCGCCATAGGTCACCACACCTTGCGGGCCGCGTGTCCACACCAAGTCATATACGCTTTCCACTTTCTGCATATACATAGCTAAGCGTTCTAAGCCATAGGTGATTTCACCACTGACGGGACGACAATCCAAACCACCAACTTGTTGGAAATAGGTAAACTGCGTCACTTCCATACCGTTTAACCAAATTTCCCAACCCAAGCCCCACGCGCCTAAAGTCGGCGATTCCCAGTTATCTTCCACGAAACGAATGTCGTGAATTAAGGGGTCAAAGCCTAATAATTTCAATGAGCCTAAATACAGCTCTTGAATATTATCTGGTGAGGGCTTTAACAACACTTGGAATTGATAATAGTGCTGTAAACGATTGGGGTTTTCACCATAACGCCCGTCCGTTGGGCGACGTGATGGCTGTACATACGCCGCCCGCCAAGGTTCGGGGCCAATGGCGCGTAAGAAGGTGGCAGGATGAAATGTACCCGCGCCCATTTCCATATCGTAGGGTTGCATAATGACACAGCCTTGCTGCGCCCAATAATCTTGCAGTGCTTGAATCAGCCCCTGAAAGGTGGATAAGTCATAGTTCATGAGTATTTTATTTGTACTGCGTCCAGAAAGCGGAAAATTATACTCCAAGCCTTGCCCGCATTCAGCAGACAAAGCCGGAGTAAGCTTGATTAAATTAAGCTTATGCGCCGCTATTACCCAATAATTCCGCTTTTAATTGCGTAATCGGTGCACGCCATTTTTCGGGAGTATTATGTTCCCAATCGCTTAAAAATTTATTGAGGCTTTTATCGCTACGATCATCGCCTAAATTCAAATAACGCAAGGCATTCCAATTCTCAGGGTTTGCCTCAAATAAGGCTAAGACTTTGCTGGCTAACTGTTCATTTAAGCGCCGATCTTGTGCGGTGGGATTGGCACTTAATTCATCTTTATGTTGGGTATACCATTGCGCATAAGTTAGCCCTACGGGTAATTGGCGATGCGGCTCTTGTAAACGCTTGTCCCGATAATCCTGTAATTGAGCGGCGTAATCCTTCCAATTGGCATACGGTGGATTCGTTTTCCATTGTTCCGCCATTTGTTTTAAGGTAAACAAACTAAAAGCTTCACATAAGGTTTCATCTAGCCACATTTGTTGGGACACATTATTGGGTGCTAAATCATAATTGGATAATACATGGCAAAGTTCATGTGAGAATTGCAAGGCAATTTGCGACCAATACGCACCATTTACTTCCAAAGCAATTACGGTTTGCCCTTGCTCACCTTTCTTATAAAACACAATCGGCCCGGCTGGTTCATTGCGTACCAGTATGGGTTCAACATGGGCTAAATCCACATAAGGCATAATTGAGGTCACGACCGAATCGGTAACCGCTTGCACATCGGCTAATACAGCGCCACCCCATTCAGATTCGACTTTGACATTAATGGGTGGGCTTAATGCAAGGCTACTAAGCGAAATGCTACTCAGTAGTAAGAACAGTAAGAAACGTAAGAGGCGCATGGCAATTTTCCTGTTATTCTAAATTTATGTGCCAAAATCAGTAACCTACTACTGTAGAATGCTTTAACAATCGCCCCTAGTACTGCGTATCTAACGGTACTATAAATTCGATAACTGCGCAGGTTCGAGCATTAACTCTATGACAAATTCTGCGCCAGTGAGCGCGTCACCTAAGTAAATCTGCCCACCATAAGCGCGTAATAAGGATACGACGATTTCCAAGCCTAACCCCGTACCGCCTTGATTGCGTTTGGTGGTAAAAAACGGTGTAAAAATCTTATCGCGGTTAGCAGCCGATACCCCATCGCCGTTATCCTGCAAACTGAGTTTTAAACTTTTTGCCAAGAGCTGCGTGTGTACCTGTACCTGATTCGCACCGTGTTGCAAACTGTTGTCCAGCAAATTGCATAGCACTGCATCCAAGGCTTCCGGCGCAATGGCTAAGGCTTGTGAGGTTAAAGAATCAGGCAACACAATCACTAGACCGCGTTCTTGATAGCGATTTAATAAACGCTTAAACAACTCCGGTAAGCTGCTGCTTTGTTTACTGGGTTCTAAGGCATCCGCACGCGCTAATTCTAATAGACGATTCACCAATTGTTTTAAACGCTGAGTGTCGTTTAATAAATTGTCCATAAACTTATGGCGCTGTTCCGGCGGCATACTTTCAAAATGATCTTGTAATAATTCCAACGCCCCCTGCATCGCGGTCAGTGGGGTCTTAAATTCATGGGAAACATGCGCGGCAAAACGTCGAATATAATCAGAACGCTCGGCTAAGGCTTGCGACATACCCGCAAAGCTTTCCGAAAGTTGCGCGACTTCATAAGTCACCGGGTGACGAATCGGTTGCACAATGCGTTGCTCGCCGGTACGCACACGCTCCGTTTGCTGTAATAATTCACGGATGGGACGGGAAATAGTCGATGAGACAAATAAGATTAATAACACAGCAATCAGCACTAAACTCGCGGTAGCAAAGGCGACCTTTTCGCGTACTTCATATAAATGTTTCAGGATATTGGTGGGTGTACGTGACAAATACACCACGCCTTGCACGCGCCCTTGATCGACAATCGGATACGCAATAAAAACACGAATTTGTGTACCACGACTTAAAGAATACAACGGCGGCGGCGGCTGATCAGAAATACGCTGACGTATCACGCTGGCATATTGACCATTTAACGCTCGCTTCACTTCAGGAATATGCGCCAATGACCAACCGATTTCCTCACGCCCTACAATCACCGTACCATCCATATCCAATAGCCGCATGCCAGATAGCATGACTTGTTGTGTATCTTGCATAATGGGCAAGATTTTCTCGGCAATTTTACGCGCCGTGGTATCTGGCACTTTACTAACTGCAATCGCTACTGGACGCGGCGGCGCAATATCGTTAATTAAATCTAAAGTCGCGGGAATCGGGGTATAACGCCCATTGGCTACGACGGTTTCACGCGAACTTGATAACTTTTTCACAGGTTCGATTGGACTACGTGCCATTAAAATATAGCCATAACCTTTAGGCGCTAATTCATGGCTGTATTGCCGAAATGTCGCAGCGATAACGGTGGCTTGTGCGATTAATTCGGTTTCGGTTTGTTGCACCAAACCATTTTCATAAATACGAAAGAAATAAACCCCGATCAGCGGTAGTCCTAACACTGCAAACATCACCACCAATAAGATATTACGCAGGCGAAATAAAATACGATTGGGCAAAGGCAAACGGGCGTTAATAGGCATGAATTTTTTTTAAAGTCGCTATACTGAGTCAGTTAAGTTTATACGCCAATACAGAGTAAAGGACAGCACATGACAAAAATACCAGCAAATGCAGCGATTACCGGCGTGATTCTAGCGGGTGGGCGTGGTAGCCGTCTGTTAGGGCAAGATAAGGGCTTAGTCAACTTCAAAGGTAAACCATTAATTGAGTGGATTTTGCAAGGCTTACAAGCACAAGTTGGGGCAATCTTGATTAGTGCGAATCGCAATTTAGCGGCGTATCAAGCCTATACTTACCCAGTGATCAGCGATGACTTAAGCGATTTTCAAGGCCCGTTAGCGGGTATCTTAAGCGCAATGCAACAAGCTAAGACAGCGTATATTTTGACCGTACCCTGTGATGCGCCGATGATTTGCCCTGTATTGGTGGAACGTTTATATCAAGCCTTACAAACTTCGGGAGCTGCCGTTGCCGTGGCACACGATGGGCAACGCGAACAATCGGTTTATGCCTTAATTAAGGTGGCGACCGCGCCGCATTTGGCGCAATATTTAGCGCGAGGGAATCGCAAATTAGGTGAGTGGTATCGCCAATTGCATAGTGTCAGCGTGGATTTTTCCGATTACGCTTATGCCTTTCAGAATATGAATACCCCCGAACAAAAGCAAATGATGGAACAACGCCTCCCCGTTTTGGGTTTCTGTGCGTATAGCGGCACAGGCAAAACCACGTTACTCACACAATTAATCCCCTTATTAAAGCAGCGTGGCTTACGCCTTGCTGTGATTAAACATACGCATCATGTGATTGATTTAGATAAGCCGGGCAAAGATAGCTATCGACTGCGCGAAGCGGGTGCGCAACAAGTGGTATTAGCCTCGCATCAGCGTTTAATTTCCTTGCAAGAGAAGCCGCAAACCGATGGGGAAGCCCATTTGCAGGATGCGTTAGCCTGTATTAATCCGCTAGAGACGGATTTGGTATTGGTCGAAGGGTTTAAACATGCGACATTTGCCAAGATAGAAATCCATCGCCCAAGCCTTGGTAAGCCGTTGATGTATCCAGAGGATGCCAACATTATTGCGCTGACAACCGATGCGGCAGCCATTAATATTCCGCCGCATCTGCATCAGTTGGATTTAAACCAACCGAATGCGTTAGTCGAGTTTATTATTGCGCAGTTGCCAAACCTAAGCTTGCCCACGTCATAAGCACAGCATTTAACCCATCGTCGGCAATATCGACGGAGACGTGTTGCCCGTCGGCTTGTGCAATCAGCGTAATTGGCTTGTAGTCCACCAAGTTCATAATTAACTGTCCGGCGGTTGGTAAGCCTTCGCCTAAATCGCTGCCCGTGCCGCTAAACAGCGGATCAGTTAGATAACTAATTTCTTGCTCTACCCCATTAATGGAATACAACATATTGATGTCATTATCCATTTTGAAGGTCTGCGTATTACGGTTATAGGTGTAATCAAAATTTACCAAATTAAACGCCAGCGCCATATTGTTAGTACCATTGGTGCTGGTCATATTTAAATAGCTAGAGCTAATGCTGGAATGATATTGCTGACTAGCTACTTTATTCTCAACCGTAATAGTCGCTTTACCGTTATTGTTGGTAGTAATCGTGCCGTTTTCGGTTAATTTTAGATCAGCAAGGCTAAGCGTCTGCGTAATTTTCCAATCGGCACTGTCGGGTAGGCTGGGCATAATCAAAGGGATAGCCTCGATGCTGCTATTAATACTGCCAGATTCAAATGTGCCCAAATCCGTTACGCACTTATTAAACGCAACTTGATAAGTATCCCCTTTAGTCAGCAGTTGATTATCATCATTATCGTGATAGGTCAGGATAGCAGTACCGCTACCGCTGCAAATATCATCTAACTTAAAGCCTGCCTCGTAATGCGGCACAATCATCAGACTAGTATTAACCAAAGCATCGTAAGCTTCCGTTGTACCTAAATAAATACGAGCTGCTGTTTTTAGTTGGTCGACACTCGGGGTTTTTAATACTGTACCCGGTACAATGTTATTCACACCGCCGCCGCCCCCACAAGCAGTTAACAAACCAACCAGCAAAAGTAAGCTAAGGTTTTTTAGGGTGAGCATAAGGCAACCTTTATTTTTATATTGTACAAAATCATTATATTACTTAGGGCAGTCTGACTCTGTACTTAATCAAGTTGTTGCCATTAGGCACGGATTAAAGACTCATTAAATTTTCACGGGTAACATTATTAACCAATGCATTCATACGCATTTCAAAAGTACGTTGACTTATTTTACCGCTGCGATATTCGCTAATTAACTCTGTTTTTTTCACTTCAAATTCGGCTTGATTAGTCGTATAAGCTCGTTGCTGCCGATCACTTTTATCTTGTAAATCTTTAGCTAATTTATCCAATTGCGAATTATCGGCGGCACTACTTGATTTAGTTTCTATCGTTTCGGCTATATTGGATTTTTTATCAGTTTCTTTTTTACTTGAGCTTCCTTTATAACGTTCAGTAGCGCTGGCAATTGCATCTAATTTATTTAAGAAATCGCCAAATTTATCTTCTTTTGGTTCAGTTATCACCGTAGTAGTCGCACTATCAACCATTGGCGGATTAACAAGCGTTGGCGGATTAACCGCAGGCTCATCTACCGAAGCACAAGCTGTTAGTATTAAACTACTCATTAAACAGAGTATTAAATTTTTACTATGCATACTTAATAGCCTCGCTTGCTATTAAAATAAATGGATAACTAAAATGCTTAATACGTCGATGTAGGCGGGGGACGATTTTTATTAGCGTCACTGAGCGCTTTAAATAAACTACCAATCGCCTCAATTTTTTTCATTTCTAATTCATGCTTACGTTGTTGTTCATTTAGGCGCTGTTGTTGAGCTTGTTCACGTTGAGCGGTACGCTCCTCATCTTCTCTTTTACGCTGTGCAATCTGCTCTGTTTCTTCCTGTTTACGTGCTTCTTCCTGTTTACGCGTCTCCTCCTGTTTCAACTTAGCTTGGCGCTCCGCCTCCGCACGTTTAGTCTCTTCTTGCTTAATTTGCGCTTGAATGGCTTGCTGTGCCTGCGCTTGGCGCTGCGCCGCTGCACGTTGTTTAGCCTCTAAACGCAACTGCTCCACTTCCGTTTGTAATTCTTGCACCTTGCGCTGCTGTTCCAGTTCTCTAGTTCGCCCTATGGGGTCTGGCAAAGGCGCTGGCGGGCGTTGATTCAAATAGTTATCGGTAATGCGGCTGGGTGAATCCGGCTTAGTAGGATCAATAGATCTTAAGCCGCGTCTAATTGCACTTTTTTTGTAAGTAGGATCTAAATCGCTTAACTCAAACGCAACCACTTGCGTACTTACTAAGGTTAAAGCTATTAATAAACCGACAGCTTTCATCGTTGTAATCTCACTTGAAAGTATATTCCACTAAAGGACGCCCATTAACCGGCACAGGAATAAAATAGACTTGTGAATAACCCTCATTTTGACAAGCCGGATAAGTCAAATTGAAATTTTCCTCAGATTGAATACAAAAGGTCTCACCATTATTTGCATTGGAATTCCAAACCTTTTCATTGCCTTTAGCGTATAAATAAATTTTGTCTAACTTACTGACTTCCTGCTTATAAAGCTGTAAACACTCCTGCTCGGTTAATTTAACCCAACCTAACGAACGCCCTGTACTCTCAGATTTCAAAGCAAATGCCACTTCAATTTCTTCTTCTACACCATTACAAACAGCGATACCTTTTTTATACCAAGCGTTAGCGTTCAAACTCATAGTTACTAAGGCGGCAAATAAAAGAACTGATAGTAATTTTGCTTGTTTCATAACCTAACCCCACCTGATGTCAGACTTAGGCATAACGCGTTACGTTACACCTAAATTTTATTAAATTAACCGCGTACACCTATCGCTGTTGAGGGTTTTCTCTCATCAGGTTCTTTACGTTCAGGTCGCATAATTTGATTAATTTTACGAATAACTTTATCACTAGTACTCGGTTCAGCCTGCGATTCTTTTTTTATTTTCTCAATATTCTGTTGACGTTTACTAGCACTATCAGATTTATCACTATCTGTATCCGCAACAATACTTGTGCTTATTAAACTAATACTAAGCGCCATTAAAAGACTAACTAAAGGTAAACGTTTCATAATTTGCCGCCTCTTATTAACTTAACTGCTTAATTGCTTACTTTTAAATTAGGCGCAATAGAAACTAAAGTAAAGCAAGGCTAGGTTTATAACCTTGGATATATAACCTTGCTTATTCAATCTAATCTTGTAATTTAGCAAGGATAATATCTGATCGTTTTTTAAGCTTTAGCTGTTTCAGAACAGCGCTGACGTGCAATTTTGCCGTACCTTCAGCACAATTAAGCTGTTTTGCAATCACCTTATTTGATAAGCCTTGTGCCACCAAGGCAAACACTTCTTTCTGACGCGGCGATAAAGCATTTAATTGACTGCTTTGTATTACATTAATATACTCAAGCGAGTTTTTAGGTCTTTTTTCTAGAAAAATAGTGGGTGATAAATAATATTCTTGTAATACAACCAATTTAAAAGCTTGACGCATTTCTTCAATGCTTGCCGTTTTTAGAAGACAAGCCTGCACACCATGCCTTATTAATTCTCTTGCATTTTCAATACTTAACTGTTCAGTAATGGTTAATATTATGGCATTAGGCATTAGTTGTTTAAATTGCTGCAACCATTCAAAGCTTAATAACAAGCCGGGTGAAACTTCCACAATAATTAAGTCAAAAATAGTATTTAATGCAAATAAACCCTGTACTTCAGCTATATGACTCAACTCAAATAAATGGGCATCAGCAAATAATGCCGTTAGATTTATCGCCAAAGCTTGCCTATATAATGGCTGCTTATCTACAATTAAAATACGCACCGTGTTAATTTCCTCACAAACAAGCAAGGCACTATAAACATTGCGCTATAACGTTGTATATAGACCTATCAGAAAGCCTTTATTTGTTAGTGATTAAATAATTCGTATATATTGACTTACATCAACCTTTGGAATCAGTTAAGGATTTCTTATGCCCAGTATTTTAATTACCGGTGCCAATCGCGGAATTGGTTTAGAACTAACCCGTCAATTCGTTGCTGAGCAATGGCAAGTTCATGCTTGTTGTCGCTCGCCCGAAAACGCACGCGATTTAATGAAGCTTGCGCATCAACATCAAGGGCAAGTCAATGTACATGTCTTGGATGTAACCAATGACAATCAACGCCAAATTTTAGCCGATCAATTAAACGGGCAACCGATTGATATTTTATTGAATAATGCGGGTGTGGATGGCGGTTGGAGTGAGCAACATTTCGGGCATGTGAATATTGCCCGTTGGCAGGCCGCTTTGCAAATCAATACCATTGCACCCTTACAAATGATGCAAGCGTTTATGCCGCATGTTAGCCAAAGTGAATGCAAAATCATGGCTAATATTAGTAGTCGTATGGGCAGTATTGCGGATAATACGTCCGGTGGTAGTTATAGTTATCGCAGCAGTAAGGCCGCTTTAAATATGGTCACGATGAGTGTGGCGCGTGACTTAGCGGATCGAGAAATTTGTGTGGTGGCATTGCATCCGGGTTGGGTACGCACGGATATGGGTGGAGCAAATGCTGATTTATCAGTTGAGCAATCTGCTAGCATTTTAAAACGGCACTTGCTTGGTTTAAGCTTGGCAGATTCTGGGCGTTTTATTGATATAGATGGGACGGATATTCCGTGGTAAATGGACAAGTTTTCTTACGACATGGACGTGATAAGAACGTACGTGCACATCATCCTTGGGTGTTTTCAGGGGCGGTTGAGCGGGTTAAAGGCAAACCACGCTTAGGCGAAACCGTCGAGGTACGAACGGCCAATGGCGAATTATTGGGATTAGGCGCATGGTCGCCAGAATCACAAATTCAAGTACGCTTATGGACATTCCAAGACGAAGCCATTGATTACAACTTTTTCGTTAAACGCATTCAACAAGCCTTAACGTATCGGCAGCAATTAGGCATTCCAGCGCGTAATACTGGCTATCGGCTGATTAACGCGGAATCAGACGGTTTACCGGGTGTTACGGTAGACAAATTTGGTGATTACCTGATTATGCAAGCGTTAACAGCGGGTGCAGAATACTGGAAACAGGCGATTGCGGAAGCCTTATTAGCAGTAATTCCGGCTAAAGGAGTATACGAGCGTTCTGATGTGGAAGTGCGAACAAAAGAAGGCTTAAGCCCGGTGACAGGCAACCTAAAAGGCGAAGTGCCACCCGCTACTATTGATATTGTGGAGGAAGGGCGGCAGTTTCGGGTGGATGTGTTAAACGGGCATAAAACCGGCTTTTACCTAGACCAACGCGATAACCGTAGCGCGTTACAAGCCTATGCTCAGGATAAAACCGTTTTAAACTGCTTCTCTTATACGGGCGGCTTTTCCATTGCGGCTTTACAAGGGGGGGCAGCGCAAGCGATTAATATTGATGCGTCTCAACCCGCCTTAGATTTAGCCGCACAAAATGCCGAGTTAAATGGCTTTGCAGCGGATCGAATGCAAAATGTTTGTGGGGATGTGTTTAAACTATTGCGTGATTATCGAAATGAAGGGCGACAGTTCGATATTGTGGTGTTAGACCCGCCGAAATTTGCTGAAAACCGCAATCAGTTGGAGAAAGCCGCACGCGGTTATAAGGACATTAATCTCTTAGGCTTTAAGTTATTACGACCGGGTGGTTTGTTATTCACCTTTTCGTGTTCTGGTTTAATGGAAGGCAGTTTATTCCAGAAAATCGTAGCGGATGCGGCAGTTGATGCGGATTGTGATGCACGTATTTTACGTAAGCTCGATCAAGCTACCGATCACCCTACCCGCTTAGCGTTTCCAGAAGGGTATTACTTAAAAGGGCTAATCTGCCAAAAATAATATGCAAAGAATCTGGCTGTGCTGTTGTTTACTACTACTCATCGGTTGTGTTGAAAAAGCACCGCCTGATTCGGGCATTAATTTGAATGCAGCGTTAGGGGGCATTGCCGACGCTGGATTTGCCCGTGCAACCCAGCCGCGCCCGTTTAGTTTTCCGCAAGATCATGCCGCGCATCCCGATTTTCGCAATGAATGGTGGTATGTCACGGGCAATCTAACCGCTGAAAATGGGCAAGCTTTTGGTTATCAAGTGACCTTTTTCCGTATTGCATTAAGCCCACAAGCGCCTGCAATGGCTTCAGATTGGGCAAGCAATCAAGTGTGGATGGTGCATGTGGCCTTAACCGATGTGCAACAGCAAACCCATTATGATGCGCAACGTTTTGTACGAGGAGCCGCAGGTTTAGCGGGTCAAAGCACGCAGCCATTCCGCGTCTGGGCAGAGGATTGGCAAATGGTTGGCAATGGGCAAGGTGACTTTCCGTGGGCAATTGGCATTAAAACCGAGGATTTTGCGTTAAATCTACAACTGCGGCCGAGTAAGCCTGTGGTGCTGCAAGGCAATCAAGGTTTAAGCCAGAAAAGCGCAGAAGCTGGCAACGCCTCTTATTATTATTCGTTGACCCGCTTAAACACCTTGGGGGATTTACAAGTAAAAGGGCAATACCATCGTGTAATGGGACAATCGTGGTTAGATCGAGAATGGAGCACCAGCGCATTAGGTAAGCAGCAAGCGGGTTGGGATTGGTTTTCTCTGCAATTTAACGACGGGCACGACCTAATGTTCTATCGACTGCGTAAGCAAGACGGTAGCAGTGATGCGCATAGCAGTGGCAAATGGATTGATGCACAAGGCAACGCGCAAACACTAACACAAGCTGAGGTACGCTTAACGCCTATCAGATATTGGCAAGATAGCCAAGGGCAGCGTTATCCGGTGGCATGGCGGATGCAGATTCCGCACTTAGGGCAGGATTTTAAAGTAAGTGCGCGGGTTGATGATCAGCAGATGAATACAGCGGTGTTATATTGGGAAGGTGCTGTCAGTATTACGGATAGTCAAACCGATAAACCTTTAGGCTTGGGTTATTTGGAATTATCCGGCTATTAACTCCGACCGTGCTAGCCAATCGAAGTTAATGGGTAGCTACAATTAGCCTGCAATATAGCGCTGTAGCTCTTCAATCATACGGCGTTGTTCTTCCATCGTTTCCTTCACCACGTCGCCAATGGAGACAATACCTACTAATTTTTCGTCGCTATCGACAATGGGAAGGTGGCGAATATGCCGTTCGGTCATGATCTGCATGCATTCTGCAATAGATTGGTCGGGACGCATGGTAACCAAATTAGAGGTCATAACCTCTTTAACCGTTGAAGTTTGGGAGTTTTTACCCTGTAACGCAACCTTACGCGCATAGTCACGTTCGGAAAAAATCCCGACTAACTTGCCACTATCCAGCACTAATACAGAACTGAGGTTGTTATCGGCTAGGCGAGTCAGTGCGAAATACACGCGATCATCCGGTGATACAGTAATCAGTTTTTGTTTCGCTTCGGTTAAGAAATGTTGGATTTTTTTCATTCGTTTCCTCCTAGGTATAGCTTGAGCTGAGCCAATTCCCTGCACGTATTGGCTTGCCTTATGCAGATTAACACAGTCCAATAGTGGGTTCATTAGTTCGGCTGGAATATAAAATATAAGCAAATTGCTTGGGTGTTGAAATAAGTAGCCTAGTCCCGCAAACTAGAGGGCATAATTAAGTGTAGCTACGAGTTACACCGTTTGACAGTTAGCGGCACCCTGATTTTTTATCATCAAAGGTAGACCCAATGACCCGGCCAATTAAGAAACTTCTCGTTGCCAATCGTGGCGAAATTGCGATTCGTATCCTGCGTGCAGCAGCAGAGTTAAAGTTAAAAACGGTTTCAATTTACACCCATGAAGATCGCTTCTCACCGCATCGTTATAAGGCGGACGAGGCTTATCAGATTGGGAAAGATGATGAACCGTTAAAACCGTACCTCGATATTGAAGAAATTATTGCCGTTGCCAAACGTACCCAAACCGACGCGATTCACCCCGGCTACGGTTTCTTATCTGAAAATGTCCAACTAGCGCGTCGTTGCCGTGAAGAAGGTATTATTTTCGTAGGCCCGTCACCAGAGGCTATGGAACGCTTGGGTGATAAAGTCGCAGCGAAAGAAAATGCGATTGCGGCGGGTTTGCCAATTATTCAAGACAGCAAAGAACCGTTGGTTAGTGTCGAAATTGCGCGTAAAGAAGCCGACCGAATTGGTTATCCTTTGATGATGAAAGCGGCGGCGGGCGGCGGCGGTCGTGGTATGCGCGTGATTCGTCATCCTGATGAATTAGAACGTGCCTTCAATGATGCGCGGAGTGAAGCTAAGAAAGCGTTCGGCGACGATACCGTGTTCTTAGAAAAATACATTGATTCGCCTAAACATATCGAAATCCAAATTTTGGGCGATACACACGGCAACTTAGTGCATTTGTATGAACGCGATTGTTCCGTACAACGCCGCTTCCAAAAAGTGGTGGAAGTCGCGCCTAGCACCGGCTTAAAAGATGAAACCCGCGAGAATCTCTATAAATATGCATTAGCTATTACGCACCATGTGAATTATTCCTGCGCGGGTACGGTGGAATTCTTAGTTGATAAAGACGAGAACATTTACTTTATCGAAGTTAATCCACGCGTGCAGGTTGAACATACCATTACCGAAGAAATCACCGGGGTGGATATCGTTCGTAGCCAAATCTTAATCGCAGGCGGTGCAAAATTAAGTGATCCGGATATTGCGATTCCCTCACAAGAAGCGATTAGCTGTAACGGCTATGCGGTGCAATGTCGGATTACGACCGAAGACCCAGAAAATGGCTTTAAACCGGACTATGGTACGATTATCGCCTACCGTTCTACAGGCGGTTTCGGCATTCGTTTAGACGCAGGTGCAGCGTATCCGGGTGCGAAAATTTCCCCATTCTTCGATTCTATGTTAGTAAAAGTAACGGCATGGGGTCGTACATTAGAAGGCGCAATTCGCCGTAACTTACGCGGCTTACAAGAATTCCGGATTCGTGGCGTTAAAACCAATATCGGTTTCTTAGAAAACGTATTAGAACATCCGGTATTCATGAATGGTAACTGCACGGTTACCTTCATTGATAATCACCCTGAATTGTTCCACACACCCCTACGCTTTGACCGTGGGACTAAAACGCTGAAATATATTGCGAATGTCACGGTCAATGGCAATCCCGATATTAAACACGTTGACCCGAATAAACATTTCCGTAAGCCGATTATTCCAGCCTTCGATAAAGTGGGTAATTATCCCAAAGGCACGAAGAATCTATTAAACGAAATGGGCGCAGAGAAATTCTGCCAATGGGTTAAAGACCAACCCAATATTTTCTATACCGACACCACTATGCGGGATGCACATCAGTCGTTATTAGCGACACGCGTGCGTACCGAAGATATGTTGAAAGTGGCGGAAGGCTTAGCCAAAAATCACCCGCAATTGTTCTCCTTAGAAATGTGGGGCGGCGCAACTTTTGACGTATCCATGCGTTTCTTACACGAATGTCCGTGGGAACGTCTGCAACTATTGCGCGAAGCGATCCCCAACATTTTATTCCAAATGTTGTTCCGTGGCTCGAATGCCGTCGGCTATACCGCTTATCCTGATAATGTAGTCGAATCCTTCATTGAAAAATCATGGGAAAACGGTATTGATGTGTTCCGTATCTTCGACTCCTTAAACTGGATCGAAGGTATGCGTAAATCTATCCAAGTGGTGCGTGAGCGCACGGGCGGGATTGCCGAGGGTACGATTTGTTATACCGGCGATGTCATGCGCACCGATCCGGGTTACAAATATAACCTGCAATATTACCTCGACCTTGCCAAACAATTGGAAGATGCAGGCGCGCATTCCTTAGCGGTTAAAGATATGGCAGGCTTATTAAAACCGTATGCTGCAACCAAACTGATTACCGCTTTAAAAGAATCCGTGAGTATTCCGATTCACTTGCACACACATGATACCTCCTCCGTGCAATCGGCTACCTTGCTTAAAGCGATTGAAGCGGGCGTGGATATTGTCGACGGTTGCTTAAGCTCTATGTCCGGTCTGACCTCGCAAGTGAACATCAATTCCTTGATCGCTGCGATGGAAGGTCAACCGCGTGAACAAGCCTTTAACTTGAAATCGCTAAATGAATACGCGAATTACTGGGAAGATGTGCGTGAAATGTATTATCCGTTTGAATCTGGTTTAAAAGCGGGTACAGCGGAAGTCTATAACCACGAAATTCCCGGCGGTCAGTATTCCAACTTACGCCCACAAGCGATCGCCTTAGGTTTAGAAGATAAGTTTGAGGAAGTTAAAGAAAATTACGCGGTAGTTAACCGCATGTTTGGTGACATCGTTAAAGTAACGCCATCCTCCAAAGTGGTGGGCGATATGGCGATTTATATGACGTCTAACGGTTTAACGGAAGCCGATGTCATGCAACGCGGGCAAAACCTTGCCTTCCCTGATTCGGTTATCGACTTGTTTAAAGGTGGCTTAGGTCAACAACCTGGCGGTTTCCCTGAACCCTTGAGCAATATTATTCTTAAAGGCGAAAAACCGTACACAGGGCGTCCGAATGACCATTTAAAACCCGTAAATTTAGATGAAGAATTTGCGGCGTTTAAGCAAGAGTTTGACCCCGAACAAACCTACTTAGACTTCTTATCTTTCAAAATGTACCCAGCGGTGTTCCGCAATTTCTATAAACATCAGCAAGAGTACGGCAGCCTCAGCCACTTACCCACCCCTGTTTTCTTCTACGGCTTAAAATTGAATGAAGAAGTGACGGTTGAGTTAGGTAAAGGTAAAGTTTTGATTATTCGCTTATTGTATCGTTCACCTGCGGACGAAAACGGTATGTGTTTAGTCACCTTTGAATTCAACGGGCAAATCCGTTCTGTGCAAATCCGTGACCAATCGGTTAAACCGACTCGTGCCACTAACCGTAAAGCGGTAGGCGAGAAAGAAATTGGTACATCGCTGCAAGGCAAACTCTCTGCCATCATGGTCGTTGCTGGTCAAGAAGTAGAGAAAAACGCACCTTTATTTGTGATCGAAGCCATGAAAATGGAAACCACGATTACTGCTCCGGCAGCGGGTAAAGTTAAAGCGGTGCATTTACACGCAGGTGAATTGGTCGAACAAGGCGATTTAGTCGTCGAAATGGAATAATCTTGCTAAGTTAAGGTGTTACAAAGCCCCTCTTCGGAGGGGCTTTTTGTTAAATAAGCCTAAACCCCTCACAATAATAAGGTTAACGTTACTTTTAATTAGGGGTATATGAAACAAGTTTTTGGATTACTTTTATTGGCTTTGTGCGTTATGCCTACCTTTGCCAATCAGGATGTCGAAATTGCCACTATTCGCCAAGCCTATGAACAAACCCATAATAATCTGTGTAAATTTAAAGCCACTGAGTTTGATACAGGCGCCACTAGTTCGGAAGGAATTGAAGCCAAAGCGTTCCGCGATAAAGACGGGCAAATCAAGCTCATTAAAACCATTATTTATGGCGAGATGGGTAAAAATACCCGTGAATATTATTATGCGCATAATCAATTAATCTTCGTCTTGGATTCCACCCAAACCTATAACGCTCCCATGTATTTAGATAATGCCCAAGCTAAAGCGGCAGGCGTTGAACCGTTTGACCCGACAAAAACGACTACTACCGAGAACCGCTATTATTTTAAAAATAATCAACTGATTCGTTGGTTAGATCAGCATAAAAAACCCGTTGCGCAGACGGCGGCTTACACATTACAAGCCAAGACCCTCGTAGCGGATAGCAATCGCTTAATGCGTAAGCAAACTTTTAAACGTTAATGTAAGGGGTAACAATGACCGAACAAAATCCTTATCAACCGCCACAAGCGGTGCTGGCTGATCCACAGCAAGTGCCTGTGGTTGATATTGAGAGTTTGCCTGTATCAGACTCATGGAAAAAACGTTTTCGTTGGATTCAAGCGGCGGGTGGTTCTTCTTTAAAAAATGCGAAAAATGTACCGAAAGAACAACGCCTCACCTTTGGTCTGCTTAATTTTCTCGCGTTTTTGTTTGGTCCTTTATATTATTTAGCCAAAGGTATGTGGAAGCGGGCTTTAATGTATTCCCTCATTATCTACTCACTGCTGATTGTGCTGGCCTACATACTCATCGTCAGCGGTTACGAGCAATATGCAAATGCGCCAGGTTATGGGGCTGCCGCTTTCTTTGCGATGCGGGCTAATTTAGACTATTACAAAAAGATGGTGTTAAATGACAACGGTTGGTTTTGAACTGAAACCGCTCGAACAATGGCTTAACCATACCTAAACCAACAATCTGAAAAGTTATGTTGTTCTGACTGCAACTAGCTTAGGATTATGTGTCTAATAAGCAACAGTAATCAGCTCATAATTTTAGGAATCTTGCAATGAAACCAATGCCAACCCTCTTAATGTTTGCCGCTTTGCTGAGTTTGAGCATTCACAGCCAAGCCGCTAGCTTTAATTGTGCTAAAGCGAAAAGTTATTCCGAAAAGGAAGTCTGTGATAGCAAACAGTTATCTAAATTAGATGAAGATTTAGATAAAGTCTTCAAAAAGGTATTAGCCACCACCTCGGATAAAGCCAGTTTAAAAACCGAGCAAGCGGATTGGCTAAAAGAACGGGAAGCCTGTAGCGATAAATCCTGTATTACCGATGTCTATCAAAGCCGCATTGAAGAGCTGAATACTCAGCTTGAAAATGTCAGCGATAGCCGCATTGCCAGCGATTCGGTCAGTTTAGGCTGGTATAAAGCCCTTGCTAAACCTAATTTAGTGGTGCGGCTTACACCCTCCGTAACAGGTGAAAAAATGGGCAATGTGCCGGTAGATGGTAAAGTGAATGTGATTGCGACCACTGGCAAAGCCGATTCGATCGGCGGACGTGAGGGGCAATGGGTTAAAATCCAATGGCAAGGCAAAGAGGGTTATGTGTTTAGCGCCTTCATTAGTAAATTAAGCAGCAATAGTGAAAGCTCCACCCGTAAACCTAGCAAATCCACGAGCAAAACCTTGTCAGGCAAAATTGCGGCGTATGAATGCGGCGATAACTGTTATTTAACGATTAAAGATAGCCAAGGCACGGAACATTCAGGTTTATGCACCGCGTCTGCCTGCGATAAATGGAATGAAAATGCGGAAATGCCCAGCAGTTTTATTGGCAAAAAAGTCAAAATTACGGTAGGGCGTGGCAAACAAGTCGATGGTGCTGGCAATATTATGGGCGAAATGGACGCGTTTGATAAAATCGAAATGCTAAATTAAATATTCTTAACGCCGCCACCACTCAGGTATGGTTTATCTAGGCTAACTTACACTTTTTATACAAAAATAAAGCCCCAGGCTCGCATAAACACAAGCTGGGGCTTTTTCAATGGGGTTCATTTATTTACCTAATCAAGGCTAGTTATGTTTAACAAAGTTTTACCTGCCATTATTCTAAGTTTAGCAAGCTACAGTACTGTTTATGCCGAAACGCTTACGTTGGACGCTGATGCCACTATAGACGCAGACGGCGGCTATGCAGCAACAGGGGAAGATAGGGCTGCACCAGTAGAAACGGCTGATACGGGTATGCTACAAAATGCTGACGGCACGTATAGCGTGGATGAGACCGCAATCAGTGATACCAGCGTAGAACCAGAACCGTTCGCTGTCGATGATACTACGGTAGATACGGATAATTATTATGTTGACCCGAATGCACCAGCGCTCGACCCTAACGTTGTAGTCAACGCTGAAACGTCGGTAGTGGCTGATCCGAATGTTGCAACCGATGAATATATGACCACGGATGCTAGTTATGGCAACCATCCAGAGGCAAACCAAGCGCAAGCATTTTTGGTAGATGCCACGGGTAATGTGCAAAGTGATATAGCCGTAGAAAATGAGGCAGACAGTGAAACCATCGCAACCACGACGCTTGAAGCTAATAATTTATAAAGATTACTCAAGCTGCTGACCCTAAGAACAAAACCTATGAAAATTAGGTTTTGTTGGAAAATGTTTTTTCTCAGCCTAAACTAAAAAAGGCTTACAATTTGTATTGTAAGCCTTTGAATTTTTTGGCTCCCCGAGACGGACTCGAACCGCCGACCCAGTGATTAACAGTCACTTGCTCTACCGACTGAGCTATCGGGGAACTGTAGAGGCGTGCATTATTATAGATAGTCCCTTAGGCGTCAAGTATTTTTTGCAGCGCGGTTAATAAAATTTTTGTGTCAGCAGATGGCTTAAAAGCATTTTCACTGAGATAACGTCGCCAGTGGCGCGCCCCTGCTATACCTTGAAATAAGCCCAAAATATGTTTGGTCATATGGGCTAATGGCACACCTTGGCTAAGTTGTTGTTCCAGATAAGGTATAAAAGCTTCAACTACTGCTGTACGTTGCGTAAAGCTATCGATGTCTGCGTAAATCTGCGAATCCACTTGTGCCAGTATCCAAGGATTATGATACGCCTCACGCCCCAGCATCACGCCATCGACATAATGCAAATGCTGTTGGCATTGCGCTAGAGTCGTAATACCACCATTGATAATAATCTCCAGTTGCGGAAATTCACGCTTCAGTGCGTAGACCAAGGCATAATTTAACGGTGGAATGTCTCGGTTCTCTTTCGGACTTAAGCCCTTTAACCACGCTTTGCGCGCATGCACAATAAAAGTCTGGCAGCCCGCTTGTGCTACCGTTTCAACAAAACCAAATAAACTAGCCTGCTCATCTTGTTCATCAATACCAATGCGGTTTTTTACCGTTACCGGAATCCTAACTGCTGCTTGCATACTGGCAACACATTCCGCAATTAAAGCCGGTTCTGCCATCAAACACGCGCCAAACGCACCTTTTTGCACGCGTTCACTGGGACAACCAACATTAATATTGACCTCGGCATAGCCATACGCTTCGGCTAAACGCGCACAAGCAGCCATTTCCCTTGGGTCGCTGCCACCGAGTTGTAAGGCCACCGGTTGTTCAAAAGTATTAAAGGCTAAATGCCGCTGGGCATCACCCTGCAATAACGCCCCCGTTGTCACCATTTCGGTATATAACAGGGCTTGTTTCGTCAGCAAACGATGAAAATAACGGCAATGTCGATCAGTCCAATCGAGCATAGGCGCGACGGTAAATTGGCGGTTAATGTTAGACATAGAATAATGGGTGGTCGCGTTTCTCGACGTGATTTAACAACAATAAAAAGAAAGTGGCTGTTGAGGGTTTAAATTATGATGGAAGTTATCCTGTATTTTGCAATTGGCTTAGGTTTAATCGGCATTCCCTCCTTTGTGTTCTACCGTTTAGGTATTGATATTGGTGTAACCAAAGGGGTACGCAAACAATTAATTCGCGAGTTAATGCACAGTGGCATTTTAGAAGAAGCCGAATCCATGCAAATGCGCCGTGCGCGTTAAGTTACACCAGCGCCTGACAGCAAGGGCAATACCAAGTCGAACGTTGCCCTTGCGTCATTTGTTGAATCGGTGTTTGACAGATTTTACAAGCTTCAGCTTTACGCCCGTATACATTCAGTTCTAATTGAAAATAACCTGTATCACCTGTGGCGTTCACAAAATCGCGTAAAGTCGTGCCACCGCGTTCAATCGCATAGTTAAGGATTTGCTTAATGGCTTGTACTAAACGTTCGTAGGCGGGTAAATCAAGGCTATGTGCGGTTTGAGTCGGGTGAATTTTCGCAAGAAACAGGCTTTCACTTGCGTAAATATTACCAACACCCACCACGATATTCGCATTCATAATAAATTCTTTAATACTTACTAAACGCCCCCGCGATTTAGCAAACAAATAATCCGCTGTAAACGCTTCACTTAGCGGTTCAACTCCTAGCTTACACAATAGTTTATGCTGTAATGGGTCAGTACCTGCCCATAAAAATGCCCCAAAACGCCGTGGATCATGGTAACGCAACCGATAGCCATTGCTAAATACGAGATCAAAGTGATCATGCTTACGTAAGGCTTGCTCGGCATCTACCACGCGCAAACTGCCAGACATACCCAAATGAATTAAAGCTGCACCAATAGGGCTATGTAACACAATATATTTACCGCGTCGCGTCAGTTGGGTAATTACCTGCCCTTGCAATTGACTTAATTCAGGTGAAATCGGCCAACGCAATTGCGGCTGACGTATGACTAACTGGGTTAAGGTTTGTTGCTTAACATAAGGTTCAATGCCACGACGTGTGGTTTCAACCTCCGGCAATTCAGGCATAGATTCCTTCCATTTCCACCATTAAATCGGCACGACACACATCCCCTTGCAAATACAGCACTGGCACATTCGTCCCCTGTAAATAAGTATCTAAGCGGGTTTTGATCGCTGGAAAATAAGTGGGGTCGTGAATATATACTTTCAACTGGCTTAACTGTGCTACTTGGTTAATGGCTAAATCTAAGGTGTGTTGACCGTGTTGCAAGAGCGCTTCTAGATTCGCTAAGGTTTCATCCAATTGTTTTAATGGTTCACCCACATGCACGGTTTGATGCCCTACAATGCTGGTTGTACCTGAAATATAGAGATGTTGGGCGACAGACCAAGCTTTGAAAGTAGCGCGTGAAAACGCAGGGCTGACCGGACCGTATTGTTTAGGGTATAAAAAAGCGCTGGTTTGTCGTGGATTTTCCAGTTGTGTACCGGGGCTACGGGCTGCAATAAAATAAATCTGCAATCCGGCTTGTTGTGTGCCAATTGCCGTAGCTGCCGGTGGTGCATAAGCAAATTGCTTAAATTCATCAATAGCAGCTTGTCGACCTAAACAAAATTGCTGGTAACGATTGTATTGGGTTTGTGTAGCCGTAATGGCAGGGAAGTAATTCCAGATACGCAGTAATGCAGGGTAAGCTAATGCCGCCTGTAATTCAAAAATATGCTGATACGCAAATTGAGTGGCTATTTTTAAATCAGGGTAGTCGGCTTCATCTAATAAAATATGCCCAACTAATACATCCTGATTGTAGCTGTATTGAATACTGGCATAGCTACCATACTCTACTGGCACATTACTTAACCAGTATTCTGTATAAGCATCAGTCAACAAGGGCAATCCCACCTGAATACTAGGGTATTTAGCAGGCAATTTTTGGGCTTTTTTGGCAAAGCTGACTTTGGCTAAAACATAATCGCCTGCCGGAATAACCTTAGTTGAATTAGGAATTGCAGTCGTTTGCAAATAAAAAGGCAATGACTGAGAAATAAGGATATTGCTCACTTAAATCAGCTTTTCGTAGGTCAAACAAAGGCGAAGTATGCCATGTTTGTACAGGGATTGCTGCGTTCCTACGTTATATCACGTATAAACTAAGCCTACGTGATTGAGTAAATTTATCGTGCATTTAAGTTAAATCAGATGTTGCGTCGCAAAATTATTTTAAATGTATATTGTTTTGCGCTAATATACCCTCGGGTTAGGTAACTAACCCATTTCCTCCTAGCGGTTCGGGGTAGCAATGTCTGCCTCGCTCTTTAAATTTTAAGCATTCAACCGCTGAACACCCTTACCCAAGATTTTATTCCTTAACCAACAAGTACTTTTGTTGTTGGCGTGGCAAAATATAACTTAAACCTAACGCGGCATTACACAACACTAACTCATCATTAGCTGTTTGCAACCACAAATAACGCAGCACTTGCGCATTACTTAAGGTTAATTCAATTGTGCCTTTTTGAGGTTCTTGCCCAGTGCAAGCTGTTAGACGCACTGCATTAGCGGATTGCCAGTTTTGTTTAAGTTCGGGTATTTGTCTATAACCCGTTGGTAAGAGAACCGTCTTAATCGGTACACTTTCTGGTACTAATTGTAGATCAATCCAATCAAAAACACTGCCCGTCAGTAAGCTATCAACTCCCTCGGATACCAGCTTGAGACGCCCATTATTTAAGATATAACGTTGTTTGGATACCGGATTTAAACTTCCAAAATCATAACGTTGCTCATTTATCTGCAAACTAACATGCGCGGGGGTTAAACCGAATACTGATAAATTTTTATCTAATACATCGTAATCTGTTTCAACCGCCTCATTCGTAAGTGTTAACAATTGTGCCATGCGAATGGGGTTGACTAAGGCTTGCTTAGGCTGCTGCATATACCAAACATTGCTCTGTTTAACCAAGATAATCGGCTCTTTAGCATCCGGTTTACTAATCTGAATGCGGTAGATTTGTTCACTTGGTATAGTCACTAAGGCTGCTTTAATCGTTTCGGTTTTAGGCAAACCCATCACTATAACAATCAAACCTATTAATAAGCCAAACAAGCCCAAATTCAGGTATAAGCGCTTTTGCATAACTGACATATTAACGCCGTTTCCTTATCCACCAAATCGCTAAACCTGTAACAGCCAAACCGAGTGGTATAACGAGTAAAAATAGCAAAGTCATCGTTACTAAAGCAGTTTGGCTTAAATCGACTTCGGTATCCGGTGCTCGATTCAATGGAATTTCTACTAAATTATCGTCACGCCCCAGCCAATTAAACAAATTGGTGGCTAACGTTAGATTAGCGCCGTAACCAATATAATTATTGGTTATAAAATCACTATCACCAATAACAACAACACGTTGTTCCTGAGCAGGTTGATTGGCTTTATTCTCGAGGTTGCGTGTGAGACTCATGCCTACATTTAATGGGCCTGCTTGATCCCCACTTCCCTCATCGTATTTAACTGAACCTATTAAAACGCCACTCGTTTCTAGCCAACTTGTGGGTAAAGTTATAAGCAAGGCTTGCGTCTGCCACTGTTTACCATCTGTTTGTGTGGTAGCGGTTACAGCTTCATTTTCATTAACACTGGTTGCAAAAGGAAATAAGGTTTTTTGCCCAACTAGATTACGTGTAACGGGGGTTTGCCCATAATCCAATACCGGTACACCGGCTGGGTGCCCAATATTAAAAGACGCTTGTAACTGCAAATCGGCATCAAGCAATGTACCATCTGCAATACTTACCCCCAACATATCAGCCAACGGCTGTAAACCATGTAAGCCACCCGGCTCTGGCAACCATAATAAATTGCCGCCCTTGCTCACATAGTTCTTCAAAATATCAACTTCGGCAGGCATAAAATCTTGTTTTGGCGCAGCCAAGACCACAAAACTGGCATTCTCTGGAATTGAGCCCGTACGCAACATATTGTGTGGCTGTATCTTAAACCCTTTTGTTTCTAGCGACGTCAGCAGTTTGCTCATACCATCAGCCGTATCCGATAACGGATCGCGTTCTGCATGCCCTTCTAAAAAGACGACCAAACGCTCATGCCCACGGCTCATGCGTTGTATAGCATTAACCAAAACTTGCTCATCAATAACCGAATCTAACAATTCAAGCCGATCTCCCACATGGAGCGCCAATTGTCCGGTCTGTTGCACACCATCTTGTTTAGCACGTTCAGGGTTTAAATCAGGGTTAATAAATTCCAATTGTATAGCTGGATTAACTCGCTGGTATTTCGCAACTAGTTTAGTTAAATCTTGTTTTAAATCAGCTCGATCAGGCAGATAAAAACTAAATTTTATAGGGGTTTTTACGTTTTTTAGTAGCGTTTGGGTCGGCTTAGATAAACTATTACGATTATTATAAGTCCAATCCAAGGTAAACTTAGTTTGCTGACTTAAATAAGCCAATAGACCGATGATTGTTATAAATAAAATATAAAATAATACATTTTGTAGGCGAAGTAAGCGACTAAGCTTCAAATTCATAGTAAGCATCTTGCGTTATTAGCCCCTTAAACGCTCGTTATCTAGTTTACGAATCGTTAGAATGATAAAACTGATAATAAATAAACAATAATAAGCAATATCCCCCGTATCGAATAAACCCGATTGAAAGGATAAGAAATGACTATAATGCGATAAATACACAAATAGATAACTAGAGGAGTTTTGACTACTACCGGAAATGTATAAAATCAATAAGAATAATAGTAAACCAAAGGTCAAAACAGCAGCAATCATAGCTTGACGCGTTAGCGATGATAAGAATAAACCCGCTGCCGCAAAGGAGGCTAATAATAAAAATAAACCGAAATTAGCAGCAAAGAATTGTCCCCAGTCCAAAGCAGTAGCAAACACTAATGACAAGGGCATCAGTGCAACCAGTACCATAAAAATTACGATAAAAATCAAAGAACTTAAATATTTACCTAATACAATCTGCGTATTGGATAAAGGCGCAGTTTTCAACAAAACCAAGGTTTGATTAACACGTTCCTCAGCCAATTGTCGCATGGTGAATAGTGGCATAATGGCTAACATAATTATGCCAGCCCAAGAATATAAAGCAGATAATAACAGGGCACTAATACCCGGCGGATCGTCTAAGTTTGCTGACATTGGTTTTACTTGAGTGATATATTCATCTAACCCTAACAAGAAAATCCACGCTAATATAAAAAGCATTAGCGCCAAACTAATCCACGCTAATGGCGAAACGAATAAACGCTTTAAATCCATTAGCCCAATCGTCAAAATCATTTTCATAGTATGTTTACTAAACGCCATTATTAACTACAGTTGAATCAGACATTACTAAATCTATAAAAATTTGCTCTAAAGCCACTTGTTCTTTTACTGTTCCATTAAAGACAGTACGCCCTTTATTTAGAATTTGTACCCTATCACATATCGCTTGTACTTCAGGTAAAATATGAGTCGATAAAATAATGCCGTGTGCTTGGCTCAAATCCTGAATCAAGGTGCGAATTTGCGTAATTTGCAAGGGATCTAAACCGACCGTAGGCTCATCTAAAATAATAACATCTGGATTATGAATAATAGCTTGGGCAATCCCTATGCGTTGTTGAAAACCTTTAGACAAGTTGCCAATTAAACGTTTGTTCACTTCCGTTAAGCCACAACGTTCCAATACATAGTGCAATGCAGCGCTTTGTTGAGTTTTTGGAATATCGTGTAACTGCGCACAGTACTGCAAATACTCAGTCACCGTTAATTCTTTATACAATGGCGGTTGCTCTGGCAAATAACCTAACTGACGCTTGGCTTGGCGGGGTTGAGCTAACAGATCACAGTCATTTATCACAATTCTACCCGCATCGGGTGCAATGACACCGCTTAACATTTGTAAGGTAGTCGATTTACCTGCCCCGTTTACTCCCAATAAGCCTAAAACTTCACCTTTAGACAAACTGACTGTAACATCAAAAATAATCTGACGATGTGCATAATGCTTACTAAGCCCTTGAGCTAATAGCAAAATTTTATGATTATCCAAACTCATGTGAATTTCTACTCTAGCCAGCATTAAGATATTTTTATAGAATTACTGCATTTATACCACAACCTTCATAAGCAAGAACGCTACACTTTATAACCAAAGTGTTAGCCATGTTGCCATTACCATATCTTCATAACAAATTTAGGTTTATACAACGATGTCTACGTCCTCAGCCCGCGCTTGGTTTTTGTTGACAAGTAAACCCCATAAAGATGAATTAGCCCATACCCAATTGTTAAACCAAGGTTATGAAGTCTATCGTCCCTTAGCAAAACGTCTGAAAAAACGTAACGGCAAAATGATCAGAACCGTTGAATCCTTATTTCCTCGTTATCTTTTTATTCATTTAGACAATGGTATAAATGATAATTGGACATCTATACGTTATACTTATGGTGTTAGCGATTTTGTGCGCTTTGGCAAGCAATCCCTGCCAAAACCTGTGCCGAATCACATTATTGCCAATTTACAGGATCAAGAAGAAACCTTAGGTGAACGACTCATTGATCTGGAGCGTTTTCACAAGGGGGATCAGGTATTAATCAAGGATGGTCCTTACAAAAATTTGCTGGCCATTTTTCAACAATATGAAGGCGAACAACGTGTTATGTTGTTGTTGAACCTATTACACACTGAAACACGTCTCACTACAGATACCATCAACATTGAGCGATATTAGTTTGAGTTGATTATAAGCAGATTTTCTTATAATCCACTATAAATTATACGTAATCATCCTAACAGCGAAATCCACTAATGAGTTCACAACAAAAATTCTTACTCTTGCAAGGTCCTGCTAGCCCATTTTTTAAAAAACTGGGGTTAGAACTAATTAAAATGGGTCATTTGGCTTGGAAAGTAAATTTTTGTGGTGGTGATAAAATTACGTCTTTAGGGGGAGTGCCACAATTTGATTATCAAGACAAATTTGATAATTTTTCAGATTGGTTAACTAAGTTATTTAAGCAATATGCATTTACGCATATTATTTTATTTGGAGATACACGTCCCTTTCATACAATAGCTATTAATATAGCTAAGCAATACAATTGCAATGTATATGTTTATGAAGAGGGTTATTTACGTCCAGATTGGATTACCTTAGAAGCTAATGGGGTAAATGGTTTTTCACAATTAATGCATAAAGTTGCAAATACCCAATGGCTTGTCAATTACCAAGCAAATCACGATGTAAATAGTTATGAAACAAAACCAAGTGGAAATAATACGCTATTACGTTTATTTCAAGATCTAATTTATCGTCTTTTCACTTTTATACTTTACCCACTCTACCCCTATTATAAAACTTATAGACCTAGAAATGCTGCCATCGAGTACTTAGGGTGGGCTAAACACATACCACTCGTACGATTAAAAAGGCATTATGAAGATAGTATTATTAATAAATTAATTAGTGAAAAAATACCTTATTACTTTTTTCCTTTACAATTAACTTCAGATGCTCAAATTCGGATACACTCTAACTTCAAGGATGTAACAGAATCCATTAACGTAGTTATTAATTCTTTTGCAACATATGCTTCTAGCAATGCTATACTGATAATTAAAAACCATCCATTTGATACAGGTTTAGTTGATTATCAGCAATTTATTAAAAATTGTTGTGAACAAAACAAACTTTCTCTAGAGAGAGTTTTATACATAGAAAATGGTAAAATTCCAGTATTATTGGAAAATACATTAGGCACAATCGTAGTAAATAGCACAGTGGGCTTATCTGCTTTATACCATAAATCCCCTACTATTGTCTTAGGAACAGCTATCTATAATATACCTAATCTGACTTACCAAGGGAGCTTAGATAACTTCTGGTCAGTTACAGAAAAGCCAAATAACTTATTATTTGAAAAATTGAAATGTTATCTAATTGATCATAACCAAATTAATGGAAATTTTTATACCAAAAAAGGCATCAGTATGAGCATAGAAGGTAGTTTAAAACTATTGCACTTAACCTATTGTCTGCCCTTAGTTGACTATGTAAATACTCTATTAACAAGTCCTACAAAATTATAATGTCTCAGCATATCATTATAACAGGTGCAAGCTCGGGTATTGGTGCTGCGCTAGCTTTACAATACGCAAAACCTAATACAGTATTAGGTCTTATTGCAAACTCAGAAGAAACGCTGGCTATTGTTGCAAACCAGTGCATAACATTGGGTGCAACCGTAAAATCACAGGTTCTTGATGTTAGAAACCGTGACGCATTAAATAGCTGGATTACAAATTTTGATCAAGATCATCCCATAGATTTAATTATTGCTAACGCTGGGGTAACAAGTGGTCTGGGCTTAAATGCCGAGTCAGAAAGTCGTGAAGCGATACAGCATGTTATTGATGTCAATTTATATGGCGTAATCAATACTGTATATCCAGTTATTGAACCTATGCGCATGCGTAAACAAGGACATATTGTATTAGTTAGCTCATTGGCTGCCTATCGCGGTTTACCTATCACCCCGGCATATTGTGCAAGCAAAGCGGCTGTAAAATCTTATGGAGAAGCGTTGAGGGGCTGGTTAAGAGCCGACAATATTAAAGTAAGTGTTATCTGTCCGGGCTTTGTCGATTCTAAAATGAGTCAAAAGTTTACAGGTGGTAAACCCTTTTTATTAACACCTGACCAAGCTGCATCTATTATTATAAAAGGCATAAGAACAAATAAAGCAATTACAGCATTTCCATTCCCTTTAAATTTTGGCACATGGTTACTCTCTATTATCCCTAATAGATTGGCAGAGTTGATTGTTGATCACATAGGGTATGGTGCATATAGACAAAAAAAATGAATTATATAATACTCATTTTTATTACAACGTTTCTTGTTCTTCTTAATTTAATCATTAATATAAAAAACAAGTTATATTTCAATGATTTAATTATTTTAACAATAATACTGAGCTTTAATTTAGTTTTAACAGACAATATAATTCTGAGCCTTCTTTCTACTGGAATTTTAATCTTTATATTAAAAACCATTAACGAATCGAAATATAAAGCGCTTAATGAATTTATAGTATTTTCAGATATTGCTTTATTTAGCCAAGTATTCTTTTATCCGCGCTTATATCTTCCATTTTTAAACTTAAGACTCATTATATTTATTTTACCTATTATATTTTTGCTGAGTTATTTTCTAATATTTTTACTGCCAAAATGGTCTCTAAGCAACCATTACTTTTCATATATTTCTCTAATTCTTTTAATTTCATCTGAGTTATTCTATATTAAGAGAATAATTTTCATAGATAACATAAGTAAATCAATAAGTAAATATGGATTATTAACACACTTATTAAAAGGTTTAGAAGTCAGCATTGCACAAATTAACAATAAAAACTTTATAACTGATTTAAATCAAAAATCGTTTTTACAAATTACCCCCAAAAAACTTGATTATAAACCCGTTATAATTACCATACAAAGTGAATCTTTCTTTAATCCTGAAAAACTACAGATTGATTATAAAAGTAGTTTTCTACCCATCTACAAAAAAATTCTCCAAGAATCTTATCAGTTTGGTGAGTTAAAAGTTCCAGCTTGGGGCGCAAATACTATGCGTTCAGAATTTGCTTTTTTAAGCGCTATTCCCAATAACTTATTAGGTGCAATTCGCTATTACCCCTATCTTTTCTTAAATCGCTCATCATTAGTTACGTTGCCAAATTATCTCAAACAGCAAGATTACTATTGTATTTGTATACACCCTTACCCATCTGGATTTTTCCGGCGAAATAAAGTCTTTAAACATTTGGGTTTTGACTTATTTTTAGATATTGAACAGTTTCAGTCAGCAGAAAAATTTGGTGCTTATATTAGCGATCAAGCGGTCGCCCTAAAGATTATTGAATGTATTGAATATTACACTGAGAAGCCTTTATTTATCTTTGCAATCACGATGGAAAATCACGGACCTTTGCATTTAGAAAAGGTTTCACAAAACGAAACTTATTATTACCTAAAACCAAATACTATTAAAAAGCCTCATAATTTAATTGCTTACTTAAGGCATTTAGCGAATGCTGATAAAATGTTGGAAATTGTTATTCAACACTTAAAGCAAAATTCTAAACCTAGTACATTATGTTTTTATGGGGATCATGTACCTAGTATGCCTGATATTTATGAAGAATTAGATTATAAAACTCCTGATACTAACTATTTTATTTGGCACTCTTATAAAAAACCCACAAAACAAAATAATAATAAAACTATTGATATTGCTGAGCTAGCAAAAGATTTACTTGATGGTCTGTAGTAAGTTCTTCACGTTAATTAACGAATGTTGTTTTAATAAATTACCAACATCATATGTACTAGGCCAAGAATCATAACTAGTATTGTCGTTTTCTGTTTTAATAGTTGCCAATAAATCATTCATTCTTAGCAGTTTCAACAAAGACTCAATACCTAAAATGAATAATTTACAGTTTACTAAAAACAAACTTGTTTCCACGTTTCGTTTATAAACTATTTTTTTTATTATACTGCCTGTATCAAAGGATTCATCTTGATAGTGTAAGGTAACCCCTAATTTTTTTTCATTACGTAATAACATATAAAAAGCAGGATCAACACCTTTATAGACAGGTAACAAACCGGGATGAATATTAAGGCATCCGTACTTAGGAATATCTAGTATATTTTTATCTATTAATTGGTTAAAGTGAGCGGACAGCAAATAATCTGCTTTATACTTTCTTATAATTAATTCTAATTTGTTTATATCCTTAGTTTTTAAAATATCAATTTTATCACTAAACAGCTTATTTTTAATAATTTTTTTTCGCTCACTAAAAATACTTAAAATTGAGTATCCTGTAGTGATTAAAAATAAATAAAAAGCGTAATATAGCCCAACTTTTTTTAATAATTTTATACTATCAATAAGTACATAGCCTTGTTTTTTTAAGACCCTTGTCGATTCAATAATCGCAACGACCTGGATATGGGATGCATTTAATAATCTTTCTAAAACCAAATCTGAATAAATACTTGGATAAGTACAAAAAATTACGCTTACTTTTCGCACTTATTTATTCCAGTAATAAGCCAATTTTTTTACTGTTTCCTTTATCTGTTCTTCAGTATGTTCAGAACTGATAAAGAAGCGTAAACGTGACATGCCTTCTTCTACCGCAGGATAAAAAATAGGTTGCACATTAATATTTTCCCTAAATAAGGCATTTGATAACTTGCCTGCTTTAGCTGAGCTTTGTGTAATAGCAGGAATCACGGATAGCCCTACACTTTTGCCGGTATTGATACCATTTTCTCGACATAAATCTAAAAATAATTGTCCGTTGTTACGTAATTGCTGCACTTTATTTGGCTCACGATGTAATAACTGTAAAGCTTCCAAAGCAGCAGCAGCTAAAGGTGGGGCAATACCCACACTATATAAAAAACCGGGGGCAAAATATTTTAGATTTTGAATAAGTGCATACTTACCTGCAATATAACCGCCACAACTTGCCAATGTTTTACTTAATGTTCCCATCCAAATATCAACATCCGTACCTGCTAAATTAAAATGCTCACGAATGCCATACCCTTTATCACCTAACACACCTAAAGAGTGGGCTTCATCTACCATTAAACAAGCATTATAACGCCGTTTTATTTCAATAAATTTAGGTAAATCAGGATAATCGCCATCCATACTATATAAGCCTTCAATGACGATTAAGACCTTAGCAAAATTTTGCCGTTGTGTTAGTAAGAGCTGCTCCAAAGCTTGCCAATCATTATGTGCAAACGGCATACGTTTTGCACCAGATAATTGAATACCTTGCAGTACACTATTATGAATCAGCGCATCATGTAGAATTAAGTCTTTATTATTAAATAAATAGCCAATGGTAGTTACATTAGTTGCGTGTCCACTGACATAGACAATGGCATCCTCTACTTGATAATGCTCGGCTAATGCCTTTTCTAAGGCTTGTTGCACGGGTCGTTCACCCGCAACAGGGCGACTAGCTGAAACAGAAGTTCCATACTGTGCAATCGCTTGCATAGCAGCTTGATTGACTTCCGAGCGACCATTAAAACCTAGGTAATTATAATTGGCAAAATTAATAAAACTCTGGTTATTTATAGTAGTTTGATTATTGGCGACACCCTCATGTACTTTAAAAAAGGGGTTGTCAATCCCTATTTTTCTACCCCCTTCTATTATAATTTGCATCGCGTTTTCATTAGGAAGGTCAATATTGCAGCTTTCAGTTTTGCTAGTTGAGAGCCTGACTTCCAATGTTTTTTTTTCAAGAGTCTGTATTTTCTTTTCAAGAACTGCTTGGGTCAACTTAGCTTTTAGGCTTTGACTCATATTACTCAAATGTAATTTTTTTTTATCCATAAAAATAAATACTCCTTAGCCACGCATAGAATAGGTAGCTAATACACGCTGCTCATTATTTTTTTTCCATTGTTCTAATAAAGCTTCATCATGCCGATTATTGGGATGGAAAGTAGGTGAAAAATAATGTAAATAGCCGGGGGTTAATTGAAAAAAGCTTGCTGGTTTTATAAAAATAAATTTACTTAACACTTTGACACGCTGCCATTTACTGACCTTGTCAACTTTTGCAAAATAATTCAAATAACCAATTAAACTTTTATAAAAGGCTAAAAATGCTAGTATCATCATACTAACCCGCATTAAGTAACTACCACCAATATATTGATAAACATTAAATGCAACCGCTTTATGTTCAATTTCTTCCACTGCATGCCAGTTCAGAAAATCTTGATAAACGGGATGAATATCTTTTAACCATTCTGGGTGATTTAGAACGACTTCTGCAAAAATAGCAGTAAAATGTTCATAAGCAACTACTACGGCTAAACGCTGCTTTTTTGTCAATATTTTTTTTAATTTTTTAAATTTTCTGTCCTGATCTTGTTCAATTTTTTCAATATCATAACCTTGTGACTTTAAATAATCATTATGTAATTGATGGGCTCGGCTATGATGCGCCTCTTGTGCCGTAAATAATTGAATATCTTTCAGTAAAGTTGTGTCACTGACATCTTTACGGTATGCAGTAACAGCCTCAATAAAAAATAATTCCCCTTTAGGAAACATTAATAGCACAGCATTAAATGCATGCGTTAATACTGGATTATTTTGATACCAATATTTTGGTAGATCGTCAGGGGCGGGAAAACGTAGGGGTCTTACGTCCATAAATAAAAGCCTATTATTTACCAAAAATCATAAGCAGATATAAAACCCCTTTTTACTTTATTTTTCAACAATAACTTTTGCTAATTGCTCCACAGCTTCGTCTGTTAATGTACTACCTTGTTGCATAGCAATCTGTTTAGCAAACAATTTGGCATCATCTACAATCGTTTCTTGATCATTCATTAACTGTTGCGCTAATTTCTCTGCAACTTTTTCAACACTTGCGCCATCGGTTAATGCCATTACAGGTAGTTTTACTGTAAAGCGATCTTCAATAATGGACACCAGTTCCATGCCCATTAAGGAGTCCATACCTAACTCGGTAATAGGCTTATTGGTAGCCAATTTTTCTAAGGGCAAACGTAAGATTTTGCTGATTTCACTTAATAATGCTTGAATTAATAAAGACTTAACCTCTGCGAAGGATTTCCCTTCAATTAGACTGCGAATATCTGCATTATCAGAATTTGTTTCATTGCCTAAACGCCGCCATAAATTCGCATATTTGTTCGCTCGTGCTGACGGCATAAATTTTTGAATATTGCGCCAATCCCAATTTACCACTGCCACGCCTGCCACAGAACTGCCCAGTACTTGCTCTAATTGCTGCAAGGCTTGTTGAGAGGCTAATGCTTTGCCACCTAAGTGATTTTGCAGGCTATTTTTTACCGTACTATTACGCGCTAACATGCCCACGTCATCAATTGGTCCCCATGCAATATAATGAGCACTTAAGCCTTGTTGACGACGATAATGCGCTAATGTTTCTAAATAAGTATTAGCTGCCACATAATTCGCCTGCCCCGGATTGCCTAAATAAGTCGTAACCGATGAGTACAGCACAAAAAATTGCAAGACTTTCGTTTGAGTTAACTCATGTAAGTGCCATGCCCCTAACATTTTAGGTGCAAGTACTGTTTGGAAACGCTCGGCATCTAATTTCCGAATAATGCCATCATCTAAAACCGTGGCAGCATGAATAATACCGTTTAAAGCAGGCAACGTCTGCTCGGCTGTTTGTAAAATTTGTGCTAACGCAACTTTATCGGTTACATCACAGGCATAAGCGGCAACCTGCACGCCTTGTGCTTGGAATTCCGCAATCGCTTGCTGAGCCGTTTGTGTGCTTGCACCGCTACGGCTTAATAAAATGAGTGATTTAGCGCCTTTACCGACTAGCCAACGCGCGGTTTCTAAACCAAACCCGGCTAATCCCCCCGTAATTAAATAACTACCTTTACTTAAATCTAATGTAGATTTCTTGCTGTCAGGTAAGCTAGGGCTTGGATAACCCGCCGTAAATGACACAATCACTTTGCCAATTTGCCGAGATTGTTGCATATAACGAAAGGCATCTTGAATTTGGTTCGCGCTAAATACCCGATGTGGTAATGGTCTTAATGCACCTTCTTGGAATAAAACCATCATTTCCGCAAATAAACGTTTGGCAAGTTTGGGTTTTTCAATGAGAAGCTGATCCGCATCAATCCCATAATATGTAATATTATTGCGGAAGGGACGTAAGCCAATTTTGGTATTTTCGTAGAAGTCGCGTTTACCTAATTCTAAAAAGCGACCAAAGGGTTTCAATACAGTCAAATTACGGTTAATCGCCTCACCCGCAATCGAATTCAGAACCACATCCACACCTTTGCCGTCGGTTAACGCTAAAATATCATCGGCAAATTTAAGACTCCGAGAATCAAAAACATGATCCGCGCCCATTAAGCGTACTAAATCACGTTTTTCTTCCGTACCGGCGGTCGCGAAAATTTCTGCACCGCAATAACGAGCATATTGAATCGCAGCTAAACCAATACCCCCAGCAGCCCCATGAATTAATACCTTTTCACCTGCTTCTAATTGTGCCAAATGCTGCAACGCGTAATACACGGTAAAGAAAGTGGCGGGAATCGTGGCTGCCGCTTCATAACTCCATTCAGCCGGTTTAAGCGCAACGGCAGTGGTTTCGGTAATCACAGAACTGCTAAAACAGGCTGGAGCAAAGCCAATCACCGCTTGCCCAACTTTAAAATCATCAACGGCTGAACCAACGCGCACCACTTCACCCGCTAATTCCATGCCTAAAGATGCACCCGCAAAACCATTTTCGACCGCTTCATCTGATAACCAACCTAAGGCATACATGACATCACGGAAATTTAAACCCGTTGCATAGGGTTTAATTTCGATTTCATGCGCTCCCAAGGTTCGTGAGGGCAGTGCTTTCCAATATAAATGTTTAAAACCCGGTGCAGCAAAATCTAAACAAACCGCTTGGCTAAATGCTGCCGTAGAGGAATGCAAGTTCGTAGGCTTTAAACGTAAACCATAACGCGCATCCGCCCCCAACACCAATTCATCTTCATTTGCAGGTGACAACAATTCTTTGCTTAATAACTCAGCCGCTTGCGCTACCACTAAATCGGTTTGCAGATCAATTAAACGGGGATTTAAATCGGGATGTTCATTCATTAACACCCGTCCAAATCCCCATAGTGGCGCTTGTTCAGGCAATAATGCGGCTTGTTTTTGCAAACTGAGTGGACTTGCACCCGCCGTAATTAACCAAAGTTTAGGGCGATGTTCGCCTACTGCCTCAATCGTTTGCGCCAAATTAATTAAGTCTGTGCAACGCGCCGTTTGTAAATCTAACAAACTGTATTCAGCCAACTGTGACACCGTTGCTAGACCTGCCAAATGCACTATTTGACTAAATGCGGTATCCGTTACCGCTTGCAAGGTTTGTTCTAAATGCGTGCTTAACTTAACCGTATGACCTGCTGCGCTTAATTGCGTTTGCAAGGCAGTAGCTAAATCATACGAATAACCTTGGCTATCTGCTGTAATAAGCCAATGTTCAGCCGCAGCTACGCTCTCAATTGGTATTTTTGTCTGCGCTTGCGCTTCAGCCATTAATAAACAAGCGCCTTGTTCACCAATCGCATCAGGTTCAAGCAGACAATGCGAGTTAATAAAACCGGCTTCTGTTAAAACCGCTTGCCAAGTAGCCACCGGCAAACGACGTAATACATGACTTTGCTTGTTATCTTCAACCGCCAGCCAATGCTGAGATTCCAATCCTTCGGTAAAAGTGATTAAGGTATCCGGTAAATGTTCCAAGGCTAGCACCACGCCACCTTGTTGGAATAGCGCTTGCAGACGCCGCAACGCGATGGGTAACGGCGTTAACTGATGTAAGACATTACCTGCAATAATGATATCAAAGCCTTGACTGAGCAAGGTTTGATAGGCGTCCCCACTTAAATCAAAGGCTAACGGTATACATTGCACATAATCGTACTCGCTATAGGTGTCCTGCGCTTGCGCTAAACCCTCAGCACTCAACTCGGCAATAACGTAATCCGTTTGTGTTGAGGGTAACGCCGCTAATAATGCAGGGGTTAACACATCTGAATTGGCGCGCAACTCTAAAACACGTATACGCTGATTACCTGCCCACTGCGCCGCCAACTGTTTAACCAGTGTGTGTAGCGTCGGGTTCAATGCTTGCCATGTCGGTGAAGCCGCAAGCCAATGCTCTTGAATACTACTTTTTGCGGGCATGAGCACTTCAGTAGCGGCTAATTCTCCGGTCAATATTGCTAATAAATGCTCACCACTGCGCCCTAACCATGTTAATTCAGGCAAATATTCAGGCGTCTCCATGAGACTTAACCAAATCGCGGCAGCTTCTGGGTAATTAATCTCCGCCAACAATTGCCAAGTATCGGTATCAAGTTCTAACGCTAATTCGTGTAACACCAACAATTGCAGCAACTGTTTAAGCAAGGGCTTATAAGCGGGCTGTACCCCTTTAGCGATTAAATCATCGAAACTAAAAGCCTGTTCTACGCCGACCAAAACCTGTAACGCATCCCAAGTATAACGCCCTACTAATACGTCATATAAAGGCACAACTTCATTAAAATGAGCAGCCCGATGGAGCGCCTGCGCTTGATCGGCTAAGGCGGCTTGCGCTAATGGCATTAAGCTTGCGACACCCAGCGCAGACGGCGTTGGCACACGCGGTAATAGAATAGGCTCAAAGTGATATAAGCCCGGTGCTTGGCTTTGGCTATTAAATTCTACGCCTCTGAATCGGCAGTTCTCTAATTCTGCTAAAACCGTCCCTACATGATCTGTTAATACAAAATTAGCCACGACTGAACGTGGACTTTGTTTTTTAACAGTTACCTGAATAAAGCAAGGCGCAACCCCTACATTATTATGATAAAGCTGTAATTTACCCACCTGAATAGGAATTAAAGCGGCTCGCTTACCTGCTTGTAAATCGTGCTGAAAAATATCGACTAAGACTTGAAAGCCCGCATCCAGTAAAGCAGGGTGTAATACATGTTCTGCCAACGTTGCATTTAAACAATCTGGCGTTTGTAGCTCAGCCAACGCCGCTAATTCACTTACCCAAACTTGCTGAACACCTTGGAAAGCCGTTTTATAAGTTAAACCGACTTGCTGCGTTAATTGATAATGCTGTGGTTTATTAACTATGTGAGTAGCAGCAGCTTGTAACGCTGTAATAGCTAACGCGCTCGGTTGTGCTTTAAACACTTGTCCTGTTAAACGCCCAACTACATTAAGCGTCCATTCATCTGTAGATAAACGATCTTTACTACTAATTCTAAAACTAGCGTCTGCGGGATTCAGTACCAAGCGAGTCGTCTTAGTCGTCTCTGTTTCTAAAACAATAGGTTTATAAATTTCTAAATTTTCAAGACTATAACTGGGTTGTTTTTGCCATTGCTGAGCAGCCGCCAAGCCCATTTCAACATAAGCAGCGGCAGGCATAACCACCGCTTCGCCCACAATATGATCCGCTAAATAAGGCACAATCGTGGTATCTAACTGATTTTCCCAAGTAGCTTCCGCCTCTTTTAGACGATAGCCTAATAAGGGATGCGTCCGATGTCGATTGACTAAATCGTAACCCTCTTCCGTCAGTGGATACCAATAACGTTCCCGCTGCCACGGATAATTTGGCAAATTAACAAACTGCCCCGGCTGTTTAAACCAAGCACTCAAATCAAGCGGGCAACCTGCTAAATGTGTAGCAAATGCTGCTTGCTCTAATTTGGCTAAGGATTCTTGCTTATTACGAGCCGTTGCTAATACTAAGCCTTTGACATCAGCCGCATTCAATGCTTCCGTAACATAGCCACGTAAAATAGGATGCGGGGTAATTTCTAGGAATACGCGTGAGCCTTGCTGAATGGTATAATGCACGGCATCGGCAAAACGCACTGGCTCACGAATATTAAGCCACCAGTAATGCGCGTCTAAGGCTTCGGTCTTATCCCAAACTTGCCCAGTGACCGTCGAAATAAATTGAATATCTGTGGTTTGAGTATCGGGTTTTAAATCAGCTAATGCAGCTAATAGCTCTGTTTGCACACTATCCATTGCACGGCTATGGAAAGCGTAATCCAAATCTAAAATTTTAAATAATTTACCTTTGATTGCAGGCTGTTGTCCTAATAACTCCAAAGCAGCTACGTCGCCGGATAAGGTCAAAGAATTTTCACTATTAATGCCCGCAATTTCAATATGCTGGCTTAACGCTAGCTCGGTTATGAGTTGCTCAGCCATAGGCAAACTAATACCCACCGCTGCCATTCGCCCCAAGCCTTGAGTTTTTGCTTGCGCCAAACTACGTTGGTAAATCACTCTAACCGCTTGTGGCAAGCTTAATAAACCGGCTGCCCATGCAGCAGCAACCTCACCCACGCTATGCCCTAACACTGCCGCCGGTTTGACACCCCAAGCACGTAATACTGTTACCGTGGCAACTTGCAACGCAAACAATAACGGTTGCGCAATTTCGGTCTGTTGTAACTCAACTGTGGATTCGGTATTGAATGCAGCTAACAAGTCATAATCAGAATAATGTGCAAATAATACAGCGACTTCTTGAATAGCAGCCTGAAACACTAAGCTTTCAGCATACAACTTACGTCCCATTCCCTGCCACTGCGAGCCATTACCGCTAAACACCCAAACTAAAGGGCTATCAACTGCGATTAAACTACCTGTCGTAATGGACTTCCCATCACCTTGCTGAGCAAAACTCGCTAGTTGTGCTTGCAGATCGCTTAAGTTATCTGCCTTTGCAATTAACCCCTGTTTTAATAAAGCTCGATGCTTGAAAGTCGACCATGCTACATCGACGTAGGCTGCCTCACTGACGTTATTTAACCAATCCGCGTATTGTTGCGCTTGGGCTTGTAACGCTGTTTCGGTTTTAGCGGATAAAACAAGCGGGGGAAAGATTTCAGTAGTTAAGCTTGCTGAAGAAGTAACAGGTTTGCTGTAACTTTGTACCACCACATGCGCGTTAGCACCGCCAAAACCGAAGGAGTTAACACCCATGAGTAGAGGTTCAGCCGTTTCCGCAATCGGTGTAAATTCAGTAATGGGCTGTAGGTTTAAGCCCGCAAAGTCAATACGTGGATTTAGATTTTTAACATGTAATGACGCTGGAATCGCTCTATGTTGCAGGCTCAATACTACTTTAACCAAGCCTGCCATGCCTGATGCAGTCTCTAAATGCCCTACATTGGTTTTAGCAGAACCGATAGGTAGGGGTTTAGTCCGCGTTTGTCCCAGTACTTTGCCCAAGGCATATGTTTCGAGTGGATCGCCCACCATTGTTCCTGTGCCATGCGCTTCTAGGTAGGTCAGTTGATTAGCATCAATACCTGCACGCGCATAAACCGTCTGTAGCAATTGCCCTTGTTGTTCGGAACTAGGCACAGTAATGCCATTGGTATGTCCGTCACAGTTAATACCAGAAGCCACGATTACCGCTTGAATCGGATCACCATCCGCTTCGGCTTGCGCTAAAGGTTTTAAAAAGAAAATAGCCGCGCCTTCTGCCCGCACATAGCCGTCGCCGTCGGCATCAAACGTTTGGCAACGTCCCTGTGGCGATAACATCGAGGCTTTAGAAAATCCTACAAAACCAAACGGGTGTAAGAGCATATTGACCCCGCCCGTAATAGCCATCTCTGCGTCACCACTCCAAATACTTTGGCAAGCTTGATGTAACGCCACCAAAGAAGACGAGCAGGCAGTATCCACCGATACACTCGGGCCTTTCAAATCAAATATATAGGAAATACGATTGGAGGCGATACTGGCAGTATTGCCAGTCATAGAATAGGCATCAATCGAACAAAGATCGTCTACGCGACGATGCACATAATCAGTACTGGCAATGCCAATATAGACAGCACAGTTACGACCTGCTAATGCTTGAGGAGCTTGACCCGCATTTTCTAAGGCTTCCCACGTCAATTCCAACAATAAACGTTGTTGCGGATCCATTTGTTGGGCTTCGCGGGGTGAAATACCGAAAAACTCGGCATCGAACTGATCGACCTGATCTAAGACACCTGCGGCAAAAGTGTAACTTTTACCCGCTGATTTTTTATTATTATGTTGATAAAAATTAGTACCCCAACGTGCAGTGGGTACTTGTGTGACAACATCTTGACCATTTTTCAAAATGTCCCAGTACGCGCTAGGTGAATTTGCGCCACCCGGAAAACGACAGGCCATTCCTACAATTGCAATTTTTTTATAATCTACTGTCACATTAAAACCGTGTGCAATCAAAATAAAGAGTGCCCGATTTTAGCCTTTATTAAGGCTTGGCGAAAACTCCTTTATAGAAATGTTTCATTTTACGCACCTGACGATGTAACCAAGAAATCTTATTGATCGGTTTTCCACCTAATGCATCAATTTGTTTACGCAAGGTCTCAATCGCAAATTCTGGAGTTGTGAATGCACCAGTCTCCCAGTTCATATAACGCGGGTACAATATCAACGTTGCAGCCACTAATTCATCTAGCGTCAAACGACGGGTACGTCTGTCTACTGTATGCCGATCTTCTGTTAGTCCCCAATTAGCATAAAAAGGAATACCATAACAAACCACCTTTTTCTGGCGTAATAAGCCTTCAAAACCGACTAAAGAGGTCATAGTATGTACTTCATCAGCAATATCAAGACAGTCCGTAATACTGCTATCCTCTAAAACCAAATCACAATATTGATCAGTAATGGATCTATCTACCTTACCGATTCGATTACCACTAATCACATCGGGATGCGGTTTATAAACTAAATAAGCACTTGGATTAGTGAGCCGTACTTGTTGGATTAATTCGGCATTAGTTTTAATATCAACACAGCCTTTTTGGATTGAGGCATCATCTTCTACCTGCCCCGGAATTAAAATAATGCGTTGTCCCGCTTGATTTTGTACTAACTTACTAACAAGCTTCTTACCTACATTGTATTTACTAACCGCATTGTCTAAGAGCATTTTTCTAATATTGGCGGCTCTCATGATTAATTCATCAGTAAATGCATAAGTTTCCAACAAAGATTCTAAATCACTGGGTTGTGTAGGATCATAATAAATACCAGTTTTATCGACTACTAATGATAAAGGAGGCGTTAAATCAGAGCCTAAACCAACAGAGCGAATGAAACCGTCTTCAACTCTGCCTAGTGGAATATCAAATTGTCTAGCAGTTTTATAGGCCTCATCTATAGCTCTTTGTCCCCAATTAATAATATTGCTATTTTTATTGACTCCTTTGTTCACCGCTTGTGTATAGGTCCAAACAAAATTTACTATCTGTGTTTCCCCTCCTAAAAAAGCTTGAATATATTTTTGCTTCCATAGCGTAAAACCAAATCCAAAAATCGTATCACTATTCATATTCAACAGTAAGGTAAGTCTCTAGCTTCGCAAAATGGTCAGTCCAACTAGGTGGTTGGAAACTCTTTAGTCTTTCTAATTGTTGATTTCGTAAAATACTATTCGGTTTTGTATAATCTAAAATATATTTACACCATTTAAATGTATCCAAAGGATCAATATAATCAGGAATATTCTTAGCAAACTCTTTATAAACTGCTAAATTGCTTGCAATGACAGGAACACCTAATGTGTAAGCTTCTGCTAATGGCATGCCATATCCTTCAACAAAAGAAGGAAACAACAAAGCTTTGGCATAACTTAACCATTGCGATAATTGATTGTCAGAACAATTATTTATTTCTAGAATATATGGCTTAATTATTTGACAACGATCTAATAAATCAATAGTAGACTCACATTCCCAACCACGTCTACCAATAATTACTAATCGGGGTATATGTTTACATTTAGTTTCAGCTAAATAACGCCAGATATACAAGAGTAAATTATGATTTTTTCTAGCCTCAATCGTACCTAAGATAACAAAATAACTATCGTTATATAAAGGAGCGGAATAACTTACTTTGTTGAAAAAATTTTTCGTCCCTAAGAAATTAACTGATACATTTGGTTTATTAAGATTATTTTTCTCAGCATACTCAAGTAATTTTGTCTTGGTATCAAGTGAATTTACTATAATTACTTTATGATACATGATAGCCGTATAAAGACGGCTATCATGTTTTTTATCTTCACCTGCTCGACAATACTCAGGGTGAGTAATGGGGATTAGGTCGTGAATAAAAAATATAGGATTATAATAATTTTTAACCAATTGTTTTTTATAAGAAGGCAAGTGTAATCCACTATGCCCCGTATTCAATAACCAAGCTTTCTCAAACTTACGATAATTAATAATATTCTTAATCACCAAATAATAAATATGGGCTTTTTTCCCTCTTTGACTCAATAATAAGCAAAAAATTTTAAACGAATCTTTTTTGCTTAAGATAACCCAATATGTTTTTACTCTAACTAACGCATAAGCTTGGTGTTGAAAATATTTGACATATTCTAAACTAACTCTATCTATACCCGAAGGAATTAAACCTTCTAATAGACGCGCAACAAGGCGTGTCACATCAATAATAATCGGCAAAGTCACTATTGACCTATATTACTAATATTATTAATGGAGTAAATCGAAGAAGACACTATGCCTACTGAAGAAGACAATACACCCAAGAATTTTTGTAAATCTACGGATGGCGCATCGGCAATATAAACAATATCTTTATCACGCATAGGAAATGCTTGAAAATTTAAAAATGCAAGAGGATCTTTCAAGTTAGCCCGGTACACAACCGGCACACGCCCATCCGCACCTCTTGGTATATTCGCTGGTACGTTACCCAACACCTGAGGATATTCATACCGAAATACAAATACACCATAGGCATCTGAACGATCTGTTTGCAACCCCCCAGCCCGTCCTAATGCCTGAGCTAAGGATACACCAGTAGACTCGAAATTAATTTCAGCATTTTTCCCCGCAGCCCCCAAAATGGTAAAACTCTTGGGTTGATATGTTACAGAAACTACATCACCAGCGGCCAATATAATATTTTGTCTAGGGTCTTTAACAACTTTTTCTAATGGCATAGACACTACTTGACTGTCTCGTGTCACTTGAACCATCACTTTCTCAATCGGCTGGCGCGACCCACCCGCAGCGGCAATAGCATCTAATAATCGCTCACCCTTAGCTGTCAGAGGTATTTTTGTATTTTGTGCAACTTCTCCCACAATCGTCACAGTAGAAGTTGCATTTCTTTGCACTCGTACAAGTGCCTGAGGTTTATTGGCTTTACGTGATAATCGAGCTTCAATTTCTCGTTGAATTTCTGGAGCTGTGCGCCCAGCTGCTTGAATCATTCCTGCAAAAGGAATTTGAATAGTTCCATCAGACGCAACCATTTGAGCAGGAAAAGAAGAGCCTTGAGCATTCATACTTGCTGCGCCAATAACCCCAGCAGACAGCCCTCCCCCCGAACCAAATAATAAGGAGGGTGGTGCTTCCCAAATTGACACATCCAACGTGTCTCCCATGCCAATAAGACTGGTATCAGTTAGTGCAGCATCGCCCAGACGTTGAGCTAGAGAGTCACCTCTTTCTGCTAATTGTAAACGCTGCGTGACTGCGCCTGTAATATCAACCAAGTGTACGATCGTATTACTAGCTTTCGCACTTTTTTCTACAATCAGACGGCTCGGCCCGCCCGTTGGCAACCAGTGTGGGGGGGTAGAACAAGCAGATAAAGTGGCAATAATAGAAATATAGAATGAATAGTGGATTTTTAGTTGTGTCATGTTTAATACAGTGCAAATGATTTAACCATCATAAGTTCATTTCAACCTCAACAGAGGTAGCTCTCCTTGAAGTTCTCTAAAACCTACATACGGTGTACAATTTCAGAGTTTTTTGAAACAACCCTATAAAGAACTGAATGTTATTAGTATAGCATCTTAGTATTAAAGTCATGACATACATGGTTTAAAAACATCCAAATATCTATTGCTAAAAATTTGAAACTCTTATTTTTACTTTAAGCTACTATAATTCAACATAAAATTTCTTCTATTATCTGAGTTTTAGACAACATAAGAACTTTGTTACCAAAACTTTCCACATTCAAACGTAGAACAGGTTCGGTGTTTGAACCACGCAAGTTAAAACGCCAATCTTCAAACTCCATACTTAAACCATCAGTAGTATCAATCACTACAGGATTTAAAGCCTCGAAATGAGCCCGGACAGCCGTAATACTTGCAGTTACATCTGTTACACAGAAATTGATTTCGCCACTGCAAGGGTATTTGGCAATACGTTCGCCCACTAATTGAGAAAGTGGTTGGTTTTTTACACTCATTAATTGAGCTACTAACAACCACGGGATCATGCCACTATCACAGTACGCGAAATCACGAAAATAGTGATGGGCACTCATTTCACCACCGTAAATCGCATCTTCCGAGCGCATACGTTCTTTAATAAAGGCATGCCCCGTTTTAGACTGAATAGGTTCGCCACCTGCTGTTTTAACCACATCAATGGTATTCCACGTTAAACGAGGGTCATGAATAATCTTGGCTTTAGGGTTTTGTTGTAAAAAAGTTTCCGCTAATAAACCGACAATGTAATAACCCTCGATAAACTCGCCATTTTCATCAAATAAGAAACAGCGATCAAAATCACCATCCCACGCAATACCCATATCTGCTTTGTGTTTGAGAACTGCATTTTGTGTATCGGCTCGATTTTCGGGCAATAATGGATTAGGAATTCCATTGGGAAAATTGCCATCTGGATTATTGTGGACCTTAATAAACGTAATAGGTATTTGTAAACGCTTAAACTCTGTTTCTATCGCATCAACTACATGACCCGCTGCACCATTACCCGCATTCACCACTAAAGTTAGTGGTTTGATTTTTTTACTATCAATATAACCGAGCAAATGTTGAATATAAGCGGCTAAACAAGATTGTTTAGTCAGAGTGCCGCGTGTTGTTACCAGTGGGAAAGCATTTGCTTCAGCCAAACACTGAATTTCTTTTAAGCCAGTATCGCCACTAATGGGTTTGGAGCCTTCGCGCACAAGTTTCATGCCATTGTAATCCATAGGATTATGGCTGGCAGTTACTTCAATTCCACCATCAACGCCTAAATGAAAAGTGGCAAAATAAATTTCTTCTGTCCCAGTCATGCCAATATCAATGACATTCACACCTGCATCTTGCAAGCCATTAGCTAAAGCTAATTTCAGTGCTTCAGAGGTTAAGCGCACATCGCCGCCTACTACTACTTGTTTAGTGTTACCAACAAACATGCCATAGGCACGACCAATGCGGTAAGCGATATCTTCGTTTAATTCCGTACCCAATTTGCCCCGGATATCGTAAGCTTTAAAACAGGTTAGTGTTGACATTATTTTACCCGTCCATATTGATCCTCAAAGCGCACAATATCGTCCTCACCCAAATAGCTACCTGATTGAACTTCGATAATTTCCAGAGACACTTTACCCGGATTACTTAAAGAATGAATTTCACCTAATGGAATATAAGTGGATTGATTTTCTGTTAATAAAAATGTCTTGTCGCCACAACGTACTTGGGCAGTTCCACTTACCACAATCCAATGTTCAGCCCGATGATGGTGCATTTGCAGTGAAAGCTTTTCACCTGCCTTAACGACAATCCGTTTAACCTGAAAACGTTGACCATTATCAATACAGTCGTAGCTTCCCCAAGGACGATTAACTTCACGATGAAGAATAGCCTCCGAACGATTAGAAGCATTAAGCTGATCAACAATCTTTTTAACATCTTGCACTTTGTCGCGATGAGCTACTAAAGTGGCATCTTTCGTATCAACTACTACAAGGTTATCTACCCCCACTAAAGTTACTAGGCGTTGTTCAGTATAAACTAAATTGCGGTGCGCATTGTGTAAAAGCGTATCGCCACGTAATACATTGCCATCTTGATCTTTTGTACCAACCTCCCACACGGATGACCATGCACCAACATCATTCCAACCAGCATTTAAAGGTATAACTGCAGCAGAATCCGCCTTTTCCATCACTGCGTAATCAATAGATATATCAATACAATTACTAAACTCTTTTTCATTAACAAAAATAAAATCTTTCTTACAATCTTCGGGTAAAGCTTTAATACAAGTATCTAAGATACTTGGATAGAATTTCTCCAACTCCTCTAAATAACGACTAGCTTTAAATAAGAACATACCACTGTTCCATAAAAAATCACCTTCGTCTAAATATTTTTTAGCTGTTGTTATATCAGGCTTTTCAACAAATGCACTCACTAAAAAAGCATTATTATTAATACCTTGCCCTTTTCTTATATATCCATACCCTGTTTCAGGTTTATTTGGTCTAATACCAAAAGTAGCTAAATAACCATCAGAGCTAATAGACACTGCTGAAGAAATAGCTTCATAAAAAGCTTCAATGTCTGTAATTACATGATCTGCAGGCAGCACTAACAAGTGTGCATCTTTATTTTGTTGTTTTAGGTATAAAGCAGCTAATGCAATAGCTGGGGCTGTATTGCGTCCAAATGGTTCTAAGATGATACCTTGGTTTTCTAAATTAAGCTCACGCAACTGTTCGGCAACCATGTATCGGTGTGATTCATTGCATACTACTAAAGTAGGTTCGATATCAGCAATATCTTGCAATCTTAATAAAGTTGATTGAAAAAGCGTTAAATCACCAATAACAGGTAAAAATTGTTTAGGACGTTGCTTGCGTGATAAAGGCCATAAACGAGTGCCAGAACCACCAGAGATTACTAAAGGTATTAAATTAAGCATAAAATTCCCAACAAAAATATATTCAACAATTATGGTTTTAGCATCTAAAATAACGTTTTATATAAACCTAAACCTGTATGCTAAAATAGTTATCATTAAAAGTGTTAATAACCAAAAACTAGTGTGATCTAAACATCCATTCTAAAGTTTCACTTAATGGAATCTTATTTATATAACCTAAGCAATGTTCAATTTTACTATTGCTTCCGATTAACACTTTGATTTCATTTTTTCGAATTAAACTACTTTTCACATGTATTTCAATTTTATGGTTCGAAATTTTCTGCAATATATTTATAATTTCTTTTATTGAATAAGCTTTATTAGAACAAATATTAAAAGTTTCACCAATACTGGTAGATGATTCTAAGAGTCTTCTATATATATTTACAACCATCCGAACATCAGAAAAATCACGTGCTACATCTAGATTACCGAGTTCAATATATGGAGATTTGCGAACAAAGTGATCAACAATCTTTGGAAGTAAATAAGAAATAGATTGCCCTACACCAGTATAATTAAATGGACGTACTATGCTAATAGGTAATTTATCTAACCAAAGACGAGCCATATATTCCATTGATAGCTTGCTAACAGCATAGTCATTAACAGGATTTGTAGAAGATTGTTCACTAATAACATCAACCTCTACATTACCATAGACATTAGCACTGCTAGCAAGCAATACCATTCGAAGATGGTTTTCTAATTTTGTTAATGCTACTAACAAATTGCGGCTACCTAACAAATTAACATGATAAAAATCATTAGGTTCACCATACCCTACGAAAGCGATACCTGCTAAATGCACCACAGCGTCCGGTTCAATATAGCAAATCTCATGTTCTAATGCTTTCAAATCAAGTAAATCAGCATTTAGACCAATAACCGTATGACCATATGATTCTAGTTCTAGCTTTAGGTATTGACCAGTAAATCCACTTAATCCAGTTACTAATACTTTCATTTAGCTTTTCTACTCTTTGATATGTTGAGAACAGTTTAACATTGTATTATCTTTAATAGCTTTTTTAGTTAAAATAAATCCAAAAAATTGATCTAACTGTCAAGACCCGACTGATCTGGCTCCCCAAAACCGGACACCTCAAGATGCGAGCGCTTGAGCCTCAAAGTCTACAGGGCTGAGATAGCCGAGTGTACTATGGAGGCGGTTACGGTTGTAGTGATCTACCCCATCAAAAATGGACACCTCAAGAAGCGAGTGTTTGGTAAAAATCTGCCTCAAAGTCTACCGGACTCCGATAGTGATTGGCAGAGTGTAACCGAAGCCGATTGTAGTCGATTTCGATGTATTCAAACACCGTTTGGTGCAGGGCTTCATGGGTAACAAAACGCTCACCGTGGATAGCTTCAACCTTGAGTGAATGGAGTGAATGGAAAAAACTTTCGGCACACGCATTATCATAGCAGTTGCCTTTGGCACTCATGCTGCCCACCAGTTGGTGCTTTTCCTGCAACTGCCGGTCAGCATGGGAACAGTATTGGCTTCCCCGGTCGGAATGCACGCTAACACCTTTGGGGCGTTTGCGTTTGAAAATAGCCATTTGCAAGGCATCACACACCAGATCAGCGGTCATGCGTTCGGACATTGACCAGCCAATCACCTGACGGGAATACAGGTCAAGGATGACGGCTAAATATAACCAACCCTGTTCTATCCACAGGTAGGTGATGTCACCCACCCATTTCTGGTTGGGGGCTGTGGCCCTAAAGTCCTGATTTAACCGGTTATCAAATACCAGCAGGTTATGTTTGCTGTAGGTGGTTGCCTTGAACTTACGAGCGGCTTTGGCAACCAGACGTTGACGTTGCAAGCTGGCAGCGACCGTTTTCAGGTTGTAGTGCTGCTGATCATTCTGTTGGATTTGCTGCTGGATACGCTTGGCATCGTAACGGCTTTTATGTTTGTCAAACAATGCCTTAACCCATTCATCCAAGTGTTGGCGTTGTGCAAAACGGCGGCTAGGTTTGCGCTGTAACCACGCATAGTAGCCGCTACGTGATACGCCAAAACATGTGATCAATAGTTATTAAAAGTAAACACAGGTAGAAATAAAACAACCGAAGCATTTGTAGAAGGCATTAGATGTAGTTCTAATATAAACCTTCCAGGTCTATTTGGCAGCTTTATCATGACACCAGTTTTATCGGAAATATTCTGATGATCACGGGTCCCATTTACAACTAAATTTTCGCCTTCATCTAAAATTCTGTATAAACAGAGTATACTTGTACTTATCCCTTCTACAGGTATTCTAAACCAAAGATCAATATATCCAATAATGGCTCCATCAAAGCTATAACTTAAAGATTTATTATTTGCCGTACAAATTATTGTAGCTTCCTTATCAAAAATAGGCAATATATTATATTGCTGCTTATGCAATATATACTCAATTTTCTTTTCTGATATTCTTTGTTGGAATTTATCTATATGAATTTTAAGATCCACAGTTTTATTTGTTGGATAATAATTATCATAGATGATTTCATCAATAAAAAATGATGGTATCCAAGAGGAAAAACTTTCAGGCCAATTTAATGTTGTTGTTCTTTTTTTAGTAAATAAATTCGAATATCTACTTTGTAAAATATTAATAGGCAATGACCATTCATCTACATTTTTCAAATCTAAAAATTCAAGTTCGTCATATACCTCCTTATTCAAGGATTTAATAATAATCTGAGGCTGATGTGAAGAAAAAGATTCAGAACCATAGCCAAATTCCCTTAAAATATTTGCTGTGTTCCACTGACCATAGTCATATGAACTAATTCCAAATGGGCTGGCTTTCCAACAACCCATATCATCGAAAAAATAATAACTAATATATTTGCTATTAGAGAAATAATGATTAGTAGGCAATTGTTTTAAAAGCAAAGCATCATCATCTAAACCTAGAAAAACAAGAGGTAGTTTGTCGTTGCAATATAATTTTTTTCTTAGAAGAAAATTTCTCTCTTGATGATCATCTGGTAAAGGTGTATCTTTTAATAAATCCTCATCAAAAATAATATTTTTATGAAATTTATATTTTTTCAATAAATTATTAATTGATTCACTGTGTTTTTTTGACGTTAGGACAGTTACACTGTTAATTTTTGCATTTAAATAAAATGATTTTATTGATAGGTCTAAGTTCTCTTCTCGAATTGATATGTAAACTAAATCTAAACCATTTTTAAATGGAGTAAGTGCTTTTGAATTATACTCAGCCAATATTTGCTCTATCTGCATAGAAACATCTAACCAAGTGTATATCTTTCCTAAAACCTTCTGATTTTTCTCAATTAGATTTGTATTTTCTCTACAGGCAATCAATATATTATTAATAAAATCTTCTTTATTATTTGGATCAAATAATAAAGCCTCTCCTCTGGCTGCCTCTGGCAAGGCTCCCCTAGAACTACTAACAACTTTACAATTATATAATAATGCCTCAGAAACGGGTAATCCGAATCCTTCATAAAGAGATGTGTTTAAATAGAACTTACAATGTTCATATAGCCATACAAGTTCTGAGTCATTTACATGACTAAACCATTTTAAAGATGAGTTTTTTCTCTGGGTAAAAAAAACTAATTCGTCAATTATGGTTTTACTTTCCCACCCTTCTTTACCAACTATGACTACACGCAAATCAAGTTTTTCAAATAAACTTATATTTTCTAAAATAAGGTTATAATTTTTTCTCGGTTCGATAGTTCCAACGCACAATACAAAATCTTTCTCCAAACAAAAATTTTGCATTTCTCGCGAAATAGATTCTATTTTTTTATTAGATGTAGAAAAATTTCCTGCTAAGGGAACTACTATTGTCCTTGGTAGTCTATATTGTATTTTTCTACAAATTTCAGCTAAATCTCTTTTTACGGCTTCAGATATGGCAATAAAACAATCTGAAAATGTAATAGCTGCAAAAAAATGCTCTATATATCTCAGTAAAGTTGTTGGATGACTACAATGTGGATATAAAATTGGTACAGCATCGTAATGAAGGTTAATTATTCTTGTGCCTATTTTTTTTAAATTTTTATATAGATCCCATCTAGATAGTGGATCCCCCCAAGAACCATCTAAGTCAAAATAAATATCGCCTTTTTGGAAAAAAACGGCAATGTTAGTGTCTAACATTTCACCATCATTATTTATATTTAACTCAAAAAATCTATTTTTATTAACATTAAAATAAACTATTTTCTCGTTTTTTTTAAAATTTTTCGCCAACTCTCTTACTACTCTTTGAATACCTGTTCTTGCTTGGCTAATAAAGGTATTAGTAACATCTATAATAATATAATTAATAATTTTTTTGTTATCCGAAGCTTTTTGAGTAATTGACTCTAACGATGGTACGCGGCGACCATTTTTTTTATATTCGCCTGAGTTAATAATACTATTTTTATAAGCATTTATAAACTCTATGTTACTACCTTTAAAGTTTAGGGAATTTTTTATAACATTTTCATCAGGAACTCTTCTTAAATATTTAAAGTACAATAAATATAAAATATACTCCTTAGGGATTTTTTGTAAGTTTTCAATATCAAATTCTTGAGATGTTATTATATTACCAATTGCCATATACATGGATGGTTCAAATAAAGTCTTTGCTTCCTGTATTTGATGTATTGTTGCAGATTCATTTAATAAATCTAAAAGTTTAAAAATTGCTTTATTAATCATTAGAATTCCATTACTTAAAGTAAACTAAGCCATTAAAATAATATGAGTATTAATAGTATTAATCTATTTTAAAAATAATACTAAGAAATTGGATCACGCTTTAGAAGAGTTGAAAAACTGTACTGGTCAAGTCCCACCTGACACCTTTATTTGAGATAATTCAAACTCAATGGGCGGTAAATCCCCATTAGCCGAGTGTAGTCGGTCTCGGTTGTAATAACGGATTTAGTGCTCTACATCCTGCTGCATTCCCTGACGAGTTAAGTGGTATTGATCTCTTTCGTTGTGGTCATTCAAGTACCTCTCGAAAGAATACTCGCTTTTAGGGCTGTCCACTATTCGCGGGGTAGATTAGATCATTTAAAGATAAGACTTCGTCAAAGCGTTTTCAACTCCCTTGAATCAAGACCCATCTCCGTAACATCAGTAAATACTTAGCTCGTTTTTATTTTTTCTATTTTATCCAGATAGTGTATGTTATTGTAATATAATGCACTGTATTTTCCAATTTCATTTAATTTTTTCACCTTTCTTAAAAACTCATCTTTTTGAAATACTTTTGATAAATATATATTTAGTAAATCAGGTGATGAGTTAGAAATTTTTCTTTCGCCATTTGCTTTTTGAATAAAATCAATTAACTCTAATTCTTTATTTTTGGAATAATTAAACAAATTCGAAATATTACTATTTTCTAATCTATTTTTAGGTAAAATAAGATTGCTTTGAAAATGGATATCATTTAACTTACTTGTCAATAATTCAATGAAATTATTTTGATCAGATTGATAATTTCTTTTTAATTCTTGTATTTCCTGTATTATAAATTTAATATCATTTTTTATATTTTCATTATTTACCTGAGAACTTTCTATACTTTCTTCCGAAATTATTTTAAAACCTGATAAGCAAATAGATATTTCTTTTTTTATTATTTCACCTTGAATAACAGAACATTTACGATATCCTTTATAAAGAAATTCTACATTGATTCTTAAAATTTCTAATATTTTTTCCAGCATAAAGCCTATGATAGGCTTTTTTAGAATTCTATATATAATCAAATGGTACTTAATATTTTTTAACTCATAAACACTAGAGTTTTCAGTCTGGCAAAATTGTTCAATAATACTAATTCTAGAATAGCCATTTTGAAGTCTGTTATAATAATAAAGATACCCATCTTTATCACTTGCTCTTAAAAGAATCTTACTGTAACAAAATTCTATAAAGTCATCTATAGGTAAAGCTAGAATCTGATTTAGAGACAAATACTGATTAGACATATGTTAATTCCATTAAAATTAGGTCATGTATTAAAAAAGTTGAAAAACATACGATTAATAAATGATCTACCCCATCAAAAATGGACACCTCAAGAAGCGAGTGGTTGGTAAAAATCTGCCTCAAAGTCTACTGGACTCCGATAGTGATTGGCAGAGTGTAACCGAAGCTGATTGTAGTCGGTTTCAATGTATTCAAACACCGTTTGGCGCATGATTTCACGGGTAACAAAACGCTCACCGTGGATGGTTTCGACCTTGAGTGAGTGGAAAAAGCTTTCGGCACACGCATTATCATAGCAGTTGCCTTTGGCACTCATGCTGCCTACCAGTTGGTGCTTTTCCAGCAACTGCCGGTAGGCATGGGAACAGTATTGGCTGCCACGATCAGAATGCACGATCACACCTATTGGGCGCTTGCGTTTGAAAATAGCCATTTGCAGGGCATCACACACGAGGTTTGCGGTCATCCTCTCGGACATTGACCAGCCAATGACCTGACGGGAATACAGGTCAAGGATGACGGCCAAATATAACCAACCCTGTTCTGTCCACAGGTAGGCAATGTCACCGACCCATTTCTGGTTAGGAGCTGTGGCACTAAAGTCCTGATTTAGTAGGTTATCAAATACCGGCAGGTTATGTTTGCTGTAGGTGGTTGCCTTGAACTTACGGGCAGCTTTGGCCACTAGCCCCTGACGACGCAGACTGGCAGCAATGGTTTTCAGGTTGTAGTGCTGCTGATCATTCTGTTGGATTTGCAGCTGGATACGCTTGGCACCGTAACGGCTTTTATGTTTGTCAAACAATGCCTTAACCCGTTCACCCAAGTGTTGGTGTTGTGCAAAACGGCGGCTAGGTTTGCGCCGCAACCACGCATAGTAGCCGCTACGTGATACGCCAAAACAGGCACACATGCCGTCAATAGAATACTCAGTCCGATGATGTTTCATGTAGTCGTACCTCGCTTGAGTTGCTGAGCGAAGTACGTCGCCGCATTTTTTAAGATCGACAACTCCTCTGCCTGTTGGGCGAGTTGGCGTTTCAGGCGGATATTTTCAGCGGCAAGGGTCGCTTCACGCTCACTCACTGTTTTGGCATGTTCACTGTCTTTGCGCCAAGCGTATAGTTGTGATTCATGCAAACCTAATTGCTTGGCTGCTTTGGCTATGCCCCAATCCGCCGCTAGCTTCAGAGCTTCAACCTTGTATTCTTGGCTGTGTCGTATATGCGTGGCTTTTTTGCCGGATGGTTTTGTCGTGCTCATTCAAGTACCTCTCTGTCAGGAAAGAATACTCGCTTTTAGGACTGTCCACTATTCGCGGGGTAGATCATTGGGGAGCCAGATCAGTTTCGTGTACACTCTGGCTACTAAAGTCCGATAGCATTTGAGGCAAATTTTTACCAACAACTCGCTTCTTGATCTGTCCACTTTTGATGGGGTAAATCAGAATATTTAAAATGAATATCCCATTTTAACACGCTTTACGTCAGCATCTACCATCATCGTACATAACTGTTCAAGGGTGGTTTTAGGTTCCCAATCTAACTTTTCTTTGGCATGACCGGGATTACCTATCAATAAATCTACTTCAGCAGGTCTGTAAAACTTAGGGTTAACTTGAACTACTTTCTTACCAGTAGATAGATCAATTCCTATTTCTAACCTTTCTTGACCTTGCCATACTAGGTCTTTTCCAACAGCTCTAAATGCCATGGTAACGAAATCGCGTACTGTTTCTGTACGATTAGTTGCTAAAACATAGGTATCGGGCTCTTCAACTTGTAACATACGCCACATACCTTCGACATAATCTTTAGCAAACCCCCAATCACGTTTTGCATCAAGATTACCAAGTTCTAATTGATTTTGCTTTCCTAAATAAATACGTGCTACAGCATCTGTAATTTTTCTAGTTACAAATTCCATCCCTCGTAATGGCGACTCGTGATTGAATAAAATACCGCTTGTCGCAAAAATGTTATAACTTTCACGGTAGTTAATAGTCATCCAGTGAGCGTAAAGTTTGGCCACACCGTAAGGACTGCGGGGATAAAAAGGAGTACTTTCGCATTGAGGAATTTCTTGTACCTTACCATACATTTCAGATGTACTCGCTTGATAATAACGCACTTTAGGGTTAACTATACGAATAGCCTCCAATAAATTTAGTGCTCCCAAGCCGGTAATTTTTGCTGTTGTTATAGGCTGATCAAATGAAACACCAACGAAACTTTGAGCAGCAAGATTATAAACCTCCGTAGCCTGTGTTTGTTGCAATAAACGTATACTTGAACTCAGATCGGTTAAATCATATTCAACTAAAGATAAATTAGGGTGATTGTATATATCTAATTCCCTAATACGCCAAAAATTGATAGAAGCTGTACGGCGATATGTTCCATAAACTTTGTAATCTTTTTCTAAAAGTAATTGAGCTAGATAAGCTCCATCTTGACCCGTAATACCAGTAATAATAGCTATTTTTTTAAACATGCCTTTATCCACATAATAGTAATTGGAGTAAAAATAATTGAATTTTTTTTGACCTAACCTCCAAAGGATTAATTTCTCTATTTTACAGTTACTTTGTCCTAATTAAGCAAAACCTGATAATTTGTTTTAAGACATTCCAAATTTAATGTATAATGACCACTATTAGTAGAATACAATTTTACATGATTATAATGGCTAAGTAATCTGAGTTAGATGTTCACAAGTCCAACTTTTTGTATAGTATTTTATGAGATAACCACATTCTAGAAATATCTCTTCAAAGCTACTATTTGCTATACTAACACAACTGATCTACCCCGCGAATAGTGGACAGTCCTAAAAGCGAGTATTCTTTCCTGACAGAGAGGTACTTGAATGAGCACGACAAAACCATCCGGCAAAAAAGCCACGCATATACGACACAGCCAAGAATACAAGGTTGAAGCTCTGAAGCTAGCGGCGGATTGGGGCATAGCCAAAGCAGCCAAGCAATTAGGTTTGCATGAATCACAACTATACGCTTGGCGCAAAGACAGTGAACATGCCAAAACAGTGAGTGAGCGTGAAGCGACCTTGGCCGCCGAAAACGTGCGCCTGAAACGCCAACTCGCCCAACAGGCAGAGGAGTTGTCGATCTTAAAAAATGCGGCGACGTACTTCGCTCAGCAACTCAAGCGAGGTACGACTACATGAAACATCATCGGACTGAGTATTCTATTGACGGCATGTGTGCCTGTTTTGGCGTATCACGTAGCGGCTACTATGCGTGGTTGCGGCGCAAACCTAGCCGCCGTTTTGCACAACACCAACACTTGGGTGAACGGGTTAAGGCATTGTTTGACAAACATAAAAGCCGTTACGGTGCCAAGCGTATCCAGCTGCAAATCCAACAGAATGATCAGCAGCACTACAACCTGAAAACCATTGCTGCCAGTCTGCGTCGTCAGGGGCTAGTGGCCAAAGCTGCCCGTAAGTTCAAGGCAACCACCTACAGCAAACATAACCTGCCGGTATTTGATAACCTACTAAATCAGGACTTTAGTGCCACAGCTCCTAACCAGAAATGGGTCGGTGACATTGCCTACCTGTGGACAGAACAGGGTTGGTTATATTTGGCCGTCATCCTTGACCTGTATTCCCGTCAGGTCATTGGCTGGTCAATGTCCGAGAGGATGACCGCAAACCTCGTGTGTGATGCCCTGCAAATGGCTATTTTCAAACGCAAGCGCCCAATAGGTGTGATCGTGCATTCTGATCGTGGCAGCCAATACTGTTCCCATGCCTACCGGCAGTTGCTGGAAAAGCACCAACTGGTAGGCAGCATGAGTGCCAAAGGCAACTGCTATGATAATGCGTGTGCCGAAAGCTTTTTCCACTCACTCAAGGTCGAAACCATCCACGGTGAGCGTTTTGTTACCCGTGAAATCATGCGCCAAACGGTGTTTGAATACATTGAAACCGACTACAATCAGCTTCGGTTACACTCTGCCAATCACTATCGGAGTCCAGTAGACTTTGAGGCAGATTTTTACCAACCACTCGCTTCTTGAGGTGTCCATTTTTGATGGGGTAGATCAGTAGATCAATTTTCATAGTAGGTGTTTTTTATTACTTGGTGGTTTTGGCAATTTTTTCAAAAAAAGTTTGCCATTGTATAAGAACGCTTTCTTTTAAGAAGTTGCCACTTACACATCTACCCTTATTTCGCAATAAGTTGCAAAGTTGTTCGCCATCATTTTTGGTAGTAAGTGTCTGGTCGATTATATGCGTAGCTTGTTGGATATTGTAGGGGTCAAAATAAACACTGGCATCACCATAAATTTCACGGTGTACCGGAATATCTGACGCAATGACAAGACCACCACAACGCATTGCTTCTATACCTGGATATCCAAAGCCTTCACCCACACTAGGGCATAACGTCGCTGCTGCATGTTGATAGAGAATACGCAATTCATTTGTAGGAACATCACTAAGGAAAAACAAATCCCCCCGTGCAGCCAATGGCGTAAACTTTTCAATAATGGGGGCATACCCCCATCCCAGAGATCCCACAATAACCAATTTGAGCTGAGGATGGTTTGTCGCTTTTAACTCCTCAAAAACGTCTAACAAGAAAGGATAGTTTTTTCGTGGCTCGATAGTGCCAACAGCTACAATGTATTGAAAACTATGGATATTTTCAAATGCCAATGCTTTTAAATTAACAGGTATTGATTGATTATTCTCTTTACCTTTTTTCTTAAATTCTATTTTACCCAATCTATCAGATATAATTTGCAGTACACGCTCTTTAGTGCTGTCAGTTTCAAAAAACTCTTCCGATACAATATTATATATAACTGTAGTACGTGGTTCTATTTCAGGAAATAATGTCAATAAATCTCGGCGAGTCGCTTCTGAAATACAAGCGAACCAAGCACCTGAACGTACATTATCCTGTAATGCATAAAAGTGTGAAGTTTGATGAAACTTATTATCACTAATAGTATGTGGCATTAAGACAGGCACTGCATCATGATAGCGAACAATCAAGGTAGTGCCTTGGGATACTCGTGCTGGAAAAGGCGTTTGCGCCAACAAAAACCGTACACCAGAAGTATTCAATTTAGGGTAAATAGGTGCTAATCCTAAGTAACGATTGGCCAGCCCTGTAAAGTGCAATGCTTGTCGAGATGGTTGCAACACTCGGTAATTTGATTGCGTCACAGTACCTTTATAGTTGTGACCTAAAGTTTTACTAAAAAAAGTTCGCCAAATAAAATCATGAAAATAGTTTGGCTCAAAAGTACCTAAGCTTAATTTAATATTGAATATTGCTTTCAGCCTTAGAGGATAAATCTTTAACTTATTTTTTAGCTTTTCAAAAATTTTTTCAAAGTAAGATTGGATAGTCGGAGTGCTAGAAATGACAATTCTACTCAGTTTATTAATCTTTTTAGCAGGTGTCAGTTTTATATTAGGTTTTAGTCCCGGTTTCAGGTAAAGATTACCATGTTGGAGCAAACCTTCAATTTCAATATTATCCAGTTCATTTAAACAAGCAAATAGTAAGCGAGACTCCTGAGGTATACCAGCATAACCGTCAAAAGCAGGTTTTAAATCAACGAGAATTTTATGCTTCATGAATAATTTGAATCCAGCTTGGCGTAACTATTTGATTTTGATGTATTTTAGAAGTTTGCAACGCAAGACTATCTAAAAAATTAATAAAACTATGATTTTTCCCTGTTTCTAAAGATTTTAAATGCATTCCTTCAGAACATAATTTATTAGTAATTGTTGCAATAATAGCTTGCTCGATACCTAACCCAAAAACACGGCAAGATAGAACAAATTGTTCGATGACACAATTTCTTAACAATAAGACTGAAATTACACCATGTTCTGCAAACCTATCTTTTGCAGCATAGGTAAACATTAAACCACCACTCTTAAAAAAATGGTTGATTTCAGCATATGACCAACGTTGACCTGTGCTATTAAATTGATTGGTTTTATTTATCAGCTCCAATGCTCGTTCAAATCTAGGGTGCATTGAGTTAATAATGCTATTTTGGTGTAGCTCAAGATTTAAGCTCTTTAAAAATTCTTCTCTAGGTAATGTCTGTATTATTTCATCTCTAGCTTTCTTAGCATTAATGAGAACAGTACGTTTTTTGCTCTCTTCGGTAATGCTACTTATTTGTGTTTCTGGCGAAAATAATAATATTCTACGCCAGCCTTCTTGTGGTACGGTGAGAACACGTATCTCTGGAAAGAACTGTTTAACCTCGGCAATTTCCAACGGGTTATCATCAATAAATAGCGTATTCTGTGGTAGAACATTCGTCTCAGCTAATATTTTGGCAATATTCTTTGATTTAGCTTCCCAATTGATTTGGATAGAACAAAAATCATCCAGTGTTATTTTTGATTTCCATACCATCTTAAAATTTTCTAGTGTCCGCTCGGTATCGTTTTTGCTACAAATGGCCAACAAAATACCACGTTGTTGACATTGAATAAGAGCTTCTGCGTAACCCAAGGGCCAACCTTCAGTATGTCGCCAACCTTCAATAATATCCTGTTCTGCTAACACTCCCTCCCATAGAGTATTGTCCAAATCGGTAATAATCAATTTAACTGGATCGATACACTTAACAACTCTCCAAATACTTTCGATTTTATAAAGCAGGGCTTGATTCAAATGATGCGTTCTAGCACGTCCTGCATAGTAACTGGCATGGGCATAGTTAATATCATAACCATCATAAACTAAACGATCACCCAAAAGGGTACGCACGTCATTAATCTCAATGTAATAAACATTAGGTTGGGCGTAGCACAATGCTTCCAACTCATCATTGAGTGTTCTAATTAGCGTGTATATAGATTGCTGTCGATTTTTATTTATTAAGCCACTGGCAGAAGCCGGTGGTTCAATAAAACTTATAACAAATACAGTTATTTCTTTATGGTAATAAGCAATGTATCTAGATAGCATATTGCACATTACCGTAATGGCACGCTTCTCAAAACTTTGATAATCTGATGCAAGCTGTTTATTTAAAATATCGCCGTTCCCATTCTCATCTGCTGCCGCAAGTATGGCACGAAGTGTAGGGTTTAATAAAACTCCATCAAAATATTCAGTATCACATTTTTCTGGTGTGGTGTAGAAACCAAAATCACAAAGCTGATGTCTAATCAACCAATTATGCTGCTGTGCTGTTTCATAAATTCGCTCTGCTTGGCAAGTTCCAAGTAAAAATAGCTTTGGCTTTTCAATTTGATTAATACCAAGCGCTTTTCCAGAAAAGAGCTTGCTATTATATCTACGTTTATGATCTTTTTTTACAGGTAAACTGTTTAGCTTATTTTGAATATGCTTAAAGATGCTCGTAAGCATAAATAGCATCCTCCACTTGTTCAAAAATATGGAGTTTCCCTTGATGCAAAAAAGCTGCCTTTGTACAGTTATTACGAATTAAGTCTACGTGATGAGATACCATAATCATAGATTTATTAGATCGCTGCTCTAATTCTGCCTCACATTTTTTATTAAATCGTTGGTCACCTACAGAAATCACCTCATCAACTAAAAAACAATCAAAATCAATAGCCATTGATAATGCAAAACCTAGGCGTGAATTCATTCCTGTAGAATAGGATTTTACTGGCTCATCAAAATAGATACCAAACTCTCCAAAGGATTCAACAAATTCAACAGTTTTCTCTACATTAGTGTTATAAACACGCGCCAAAAGCTTTGCATTATCACGTCCGGTTAAACTACCTTGAAAAGCCCCACCAAAAGCTAGCGGCCAAGAAATAGACATTTTCCTATCAATAGTGCCTTTATCTGGCAATAAAGCTCCGCTTACTAGTTGAATTAAAGTAGATTTACCCGCACCATTAGGACCCATAATCCCTAATTTATCACCCGGAGATACAGTAAAACTAATGCTATCCAAAATTAACCGCTCATGTCGACCATGATGAATCGGATATGATTTGTAAATATTATTCAACATAATATATTTATTAGAATTAGTCATAAACTAACTGGCCTTAACTTTTCGAATAGAAATATTTGTTAACAGATAGGCAAATAAAGTCATAGCCAATATAACACCTATGGTGTAAGGAATATCATAATAAGTTTTCATACGAGCACCATAATAACCTGCATGAAAATATTCAACAGCATCAACTAACGGAAAATAAAGTAAAAGCTCTCTAAATTGTTCAGGAATAGCATATAATGGTATAAAAACACCTGAGAATGGCAACATTAAATATAAAATAATATGCGATACTCTTTCTATTGTGTCATTTAATTCAGCAAGTGCTGCCATAATCATAACAAACGCAAAAGAAAACCAAATAATTAATAAATATCCATTTGTCATCATTAGTAAATCTGCTGGAGATTGACAAATACCGAGGTAAATCAAAAAAATGAATAAAATAATAAAAGAAGCAGCCGATCCAGAAAATTCGAGTAGTATTCTTGAATAGATAATATCAATAGGGCGTATGGGTAAATGATGTAGTAGAGGTCTATTGATTTCAAGTGCCTTAACTACACGTCCTGTACCATTACGCCAAAAGAGTAATGTAGGATAACTTACTGCCAAATATTCAGCATAAGAATATCCAGCATGATCAGCATGTAAATTGGAAAAAATTATCATTACACCAATAATGAACATAGCAGGTTCAGCAATTAACCATAAAGACCCCAGACCTTCACGACCAAAACGGGTAATAACCTCACGCATGGTTAAAGCCCATACTACCCGGTTTTGTATTTTTAACTGGTGCCAAAAAAAATTCATTGGCGTTTTGTTAACGATCATGATGTTCTTTTACACCTCCAATAATTACACTAAATACTCCCCAAAAAAGTAATCCAACTAGAAAAGTAGTAAAAACAGATCTAATACGCCTTGGTTCTTGAGCCTCATCAGGCACACTAGGTTGGGCAATTCTTTCCAAATAAAGCTGCTTTCTTAAAGCATCAGTTTTAATTTGTTCCAAAGATGCTAGTGCCGTTGTTAGTTGACGCTCAGCAAACTCTTTATCTAATATTAAACTGTTAAAAGTTACTGCTTTGCTAGCTAGTGATTTATCAGATATATTACTGGTAACTTTTGCCGACTCTTTATCTATTTCTTTCTCTAACATTGCGACCTGCTTACGTAAAATCGTAAGTTGAGGATTATCAGGCGCCAATGCTTCAATTTGAAGAATTTGTCCTCGTGTATTTAACAAGGTATCTTGTAACTTGGCAATTTGTTGCAACGGAATTGCTGACTGCTTCTCAGGATTTAATACTCCAACTTTATTTTGATAAGTAGCTAATGCTAAATTAGCTGCTTTAGCTTTTTTTTGTGCTTTTTCTACTTCATTTTCAGAAATTTGAATAGTATCTTGTAATGATCTTTTATTTAAATTATTTATCAAATCCTCGCTAAGCAATAATAAAAACTTATTAATATCCGTACTATCTATACTTGTAAAAGCTTTTGTAGAAAGCGTTGTAATTGAGGATACTGAGTCCAATTTGACAGTTATCATTTTTTTATAATATTTATAAAATGCTTCATTACTGTGATCTTTATCAAGCCCACCAAACCTCTCGATCGGATCAATATTAAGATCGGAAAATTTTTGTTTAATTTTTAACTTTTCATTTAATATATTCATCGCATCGCGAGATAAAATATAATTTTCGACAGTATAAGCATCATCAGTAGATCGAACAAAACCACTACTTTTTAAAAATGCTCCTAACCCAGAAAGAGCTTGTTTTTCTGATGTACGCACAAGAAATTGAGACTCAGAAATATAAATATCAGATGCAACAAAACCAAAGTAATATATAGCAATTATAGTTGGAATAGTAACACATATATGGAAAAGCTTATTTTTAACTAAAAACATGAATATTCTCTATTATTTAAAATAACTTATTGAAGTCAATTAAATATACATTTATTTCTTAAAGATTAATGGTTTAATAGCCTTCCACCATCAACTGCAATAATTTGTCCTGTAATATAAGGTGCATCCTTAGCTAAAAATAAAACAGTTCTGGCAATATCGGGCGGACTTCCTTCCGTTTTTAAGGCAGTTTTTGCAATTAGATTTTCATGCATTTGGGTATTGGCTGCCTGTTCTGGCCACAGAATGGCGCCCGGTGCCACACCATTAACACGAATATAAGGTCCTAGCTCCCTTGCTAAACTTTGAGTGAGCATTTGTAAACCTGCTTTAGCCACCGAATAAGTAGAATACCCTTTTAGAGGACGCTGTCCGTGAATATCAACAATGTTAACAATACAGCCATTGGTTTGTTGTAATGCAGGCGCACAGGCTTGACTTAAAAATAAAGGGGCTTTCAGATTAGAACCGATTAAATCATCAAACTGCTGCTCAGTAATTGAGCCTATAGGTGTAGGATAAAAGGAAGATGCATTATTTACCAGAATATCCAAACGGGCGGTTTGTTGCAGGATATGCGAAATCATGCGTGGTAAACTTGCAATATTTAATAAATCTTCTTTAACCAATAGTGTTGAATTTGAGCGTACAAGTTCTAATTCAGTTTGTAGCTGCTTTGCCTCAGACTCCGAGTGACGATAATGAATGACCACAAAATAACCTGCTTGATGCAGCGTTTTGGCAATTTCTGCTCCAATTCTTTTGGCAGCTCCTGTTACTAAAGCTACTTTGGGTTCAGTGGTCGCCATTTTATCTTCACTCATTTAAGCTTAAGGTTTACGAACATTTGCGGATGTTATATGAAGTTTACGAGCAGCCTACCGCCTCCCTTGCAGGATGAGCATAAGCATAGTCTAGTTTTAGCAAAAAAAATTATTGAACAAATAAGCAAAAACAAAGGAAAGATTGCATTTCAGCAGTTTATGCAATTGGCACTCTATGAACCGCAGCTTGGTTACTATGTCGCAGGTAAACACAAGATTGGTTCACAGGGTGATTTTGTTACTGCGCCTGAAATTTCTAACCTGTACTCATTTTGCTTAGCACAACAAAGTGCCGATATTCTAAAACATATTAGCCAACCAGTGATACTAGAACTTGGTGCTGGGCGCGGTCAAATGGCGGCGGATATATTGTTACACTTACAACAAGTGCAACAGTTACCAGAACACTACTATATTTTAGAAGTAAGTCCAGACTTAAGGCAGCAACAGGCTGATACCATTCGCAAATACGTGCCCGATTTATTGAATCGAGTGATTTGGTTAGACGCATTGCCCAATACTGCACTCAATGGAGTAATCCTTGCTAATGAAGTATTGGATGCTATGCCTGTTGAATTATTCACTTTAGTAAATGGCGAGCGGGTTGTACGTTATGTGTTGTGGAAAGACGATCATTTTGAATGGGATGCAGTGGAAGGCGACTATACCTCAGAATTTAACCCTGCGATTCCGGCATGGATGCAAAGTTTGTCTGATAGCCTAGCCAGTGGTGCAATTTTGCTAATCGACTATGGGTATGAAGCTGCGGATTATTATCATCCAGATCGCACACAAGGCACGCTAATCTGCCATTATAAACATCGTGTACATGACAATCCGTTAATTTATCCCGGTTTGCAGGATATTACGGCTAGTGTAGATTTTACGGCGGTAGCCAATGCGGGCTTGGATGCGGGTTTGGAATTGGCGGGTTATACCACTCAAGCCGAGTTTTTAATTAATTCTGGCTTAGAAGATTTCTTTATTGACGCTCTTAACATTAGACCACAGGATCAATACAAACTCGCCCAACAGGTTCGTATGTTAACGCTACCTTCGGAAATGGGTGAGCGGTTTAAAGTAATGGCGTTTACCAAAAACTTTACGCGACCTCTAAGCGGCTTTAAAATCGGCGACCGGCGGCATCGCCTGTAAGTAATGAATTAAAAATTTAAGGATTAATCATGGATTTAGTGCTGCTACTCAAAGCCGCCATTATGGGTTTAGTCGAAGGGGCGACGGAGTTTTTGCCCATCTCTAGCACCGGCCATCTAATTTTGGCTGGCGATTTATTGAACTTTATGACCCATGATAAACGTGAAGTGTTTGAGATTGCCATCCAATTGGGTGCAATTTTAGCAGTCGTTTGGGAATACCGTACCCGCTTTATCAGCACTTTTCGGGGTTTAGGACGTGATCCCATTGCTAATCGTTTGTTCATTAACTTAGCGATTGCCTTTCTACCCTTAGCGGTTCTCGGTTTGCTGTTTGGCAAAACTATTAAAGCTCATTTATTTCAACCCGTGCCGGTAGCCATTGCCTTTATTGTCGGTGGTTTCATTATCTTGTGGGCAGAAAAACGCCAACATCAAGTCACTATCCCCACCGTAGATGATATTCACCCATTAGACGCAGTTAAATTGGGCTTAGCGCAAGCGATAGCACTTATTCCGGGTATGTCGCGTTCTGGGTCTACTATTATTGGTGGCTTATTCTTCGGCTTATCGCGGCAAGCAGCAGCGGAGTTCTCTTTCTTTTTAGCCGTTCCCACCTTGGGCATTGCCTCGATTTATGAAATGTATAAATCGCGTGATTTATTTAGTGTGGATGATTTAGGCGCGTGGGCCGTTGGCTTTGTCTTTGCCTTTATTAGCGCCATGATTGCCGTGCGTGCTTTAATTCGCTATGTCGGCAATCACGATTTCACCATCTTTGCTTGGTATCGTATAGCGTTTGGTATTGTGGTGTTAGTAACCGCTTATTACAGTCTAGTGAACTGGACTATTAAATAACGCTTGTGCTTTGGCGGTGAATGGTAATACATGCATGGCGGAACGGCTACCACTCGCCGTATCCAGCCGATGCCCGATACGCGCTAATTGAAAACCCACGTTTTCCCAAAATCGTATGAGCGCCGAACTCATGGCATAACTTACCCCCATATAATCCGTTAACTGTTGGTTAGCGTAATGAATGACGTGTTTTAATAAGATTTGCCCTAATCCCTTGTTCTGTAAACTAGGCAAAACCGCAATTCGCATAATTCGCTCGCAGCTTAATTCTGCTGCACCTTGCAGCCGCGCATGAAAGGTCAGGCTTTGCGGAATCGGGTGACCGTGTGGGCGGCGTTTTCCGTGGTAAATTTGTTCACTTAACTCCGGTTCTAAACTGCCTTCCCGCGATAACACTAACACAGCCAATAGCACGTTTTGTTGGCTTAAAACATGCAACGTAATGTTGGGTGCATCTAATAATTGGCGCAAATCCGAAGGACGTGTTTGATAATGTGCATTCACGAGCAACGCAAACACTTGTTGTAGTAGTGCTTCATCTTGCACCAATTCATTACGACTTAATTGGCAATAAGTAGGCTGTAACGCATCAAGTGCTGAAATGTCAGGTGAATCTGTAGCCAGTAAACACGCTTGGTTAATAAATGCTTCCAGCGGGTCATTGGCTGCCCAACGCATCGGTTGGCTTAAACGCATTAACTTAAAAGTGCTCTGCTTGGCTAATTCCGTTTGAAAACGTAGGCTAAAACCACGCCCACTGCCCTCATAACCGTGTAGAGTAGTAGCAAATACAACTAAACGATAATATGCGGCTAATTTTAATAATAAAGGCACGGGCAAAGCAGCCGCTTCATCAACCAATAACACATCGGCAGGGGGTAGGGTTTGCACCAATTCATCAGGCGCAATAAAGCGTGGCGCAACAGTGGCATGCTTATAAACCTGCGCAACCGTCGCTTTGGCGGGTGCAGTTAATAACACCGTTTTGCCTTGCTCGATTAAACGTGAAGCCGCTAAACCTAAGGCGGCAGATTTACCCCGCCCCCGATCCGCTAGCAAAATTAAGGGTTGGCTAAGCTGGCTGATAGCCTGCACTACATTCTTTTGCTGCGTATCAGTCGCGTTATAGCTAGGTAAAGTGTAGCGATCCCACTGCGCTAATAAACGCATAAAACGTGGTAAGAAACGCCCTTGCACATCGGCAGCAGTATAAGGATAAGGTAAAAAGCGTTGATAGGCAGGGTCGGGAAAGTTTGCCCAAGTACTAAAAGGCGGTGTGAGTAAATAGAATGTGCCACCACCGCGTAATGTACCGCTAATCGCAGCAAGGGCATTGAGTTCCAAACCGCTAAACGCATCAAATACAATGTTATCAAACTCTTGCCCTAATAAGGTTTGAAATTTATGCGCCGGAATAGCTTGCGGAAATAACGGGTGAGTGGAAATGAATAAACAACTAGTGTCTGGGGCAAGTTTGGCACGTAATTGCTGCCAACAATGTTCAACGCCATCGCCGGAAATAACGTCCAAGCGACGGGTTAATTGCGCATAAGGCTTAGACAGCCGCTTGCCCTTGTTCGCCAGTCCGAATACGAATGACTTGTTCTACCGGCATTACAAAAATCTTACCATCGCCAATTTTGCCGGTGTGAGCGGCTTTCTGAATGGCTTCAATCGCCATATCCACTTGGTCGTCATTAATCACCAACTCCAGTTTAACTTTAGGCAGAAAGTCCACGACATATTCCGCACCGCGATATAACTCAGTGTGACCTTTTTGCCGACCGAAGCCTTTTACTTCTGTTGCGGTCATACCTGTAACACCAATTTCAGTTAAGGCTTCGCGTACATCGTCTAATTTAAAAGGTTTAATAATGGCTTGAATCAGTTTCATATTGTGTCCTCTGCATTGGAAAGTGGTAAATTTTTACGCCAAGCGGAAGTAAGTGGATAACGCCAATCTTTACCAAACCCTCGACGTGTAATGCGCACACCGGGTGCAGCTTGATTCCGTTTATATTCGCTTAATAATACCAGATTGACCACCCGCTTGACGGTACTTTGTGCAAATCCAGCCGCAACAATGCTATCAAGCGCCTCATTACCCTCAATAAAGCGCTGCAAAATACCATCCAATATCTCATAAGGCGGTAAAGAGTCTTGATCGACTTGTCCGGGTGCTAATTCGGCCGACGGCGGGCGAGTAATCACGCGTTCGGGAATCGCCTGCCCTAAGGTATTACGATAAACCGCTAAGCGATACACCAAGGTTTTGTAGACATCTTTAATGGGCGCGAATGCCCCCGCCATATCGCCATACAACGTAGCATAACCCACCGCGCTTTCGCTTTTATTACTGGTACTTAGTAATAACTTACCATGCTTATTCGACAGCGACATTAACAGCATACCCCGAATCCGCGCTTGTAAATTTTCCTCGGTAACATCGCTCGGCTTACCCGCAAATTCGGGAGTCAGTTGGGCTATAAAGCTGTTGAAAATCGGCTCAATCGGAATTTCACGGTAAGTTACGCCTAGCCATTGCGCTTGAGCTTTGGCATCCTCCACGCTAATTGACGCGGTATAACGAAACGGCATCATGACCGCTTCGACATTATCCGCACCCAATGCATCTACTGCTAACGCTAAGGTTAAGGCGGAATCAATACCACCGGATAAGCCTAACAGTACGCCCCTGAAACCGTTTTTCTGCACATAATCGCGCAAACCTGTGACTATCGCTTGATAGATCGCCGCTTCTACAACGGGTTCAGTTAAGGGAAACGTTTGGGTTAAAGGTTGGGCAATTTGCCATTCTTGTACAAATACACCTTCTGTAAAACTCGGCGCTTTATATTGCAATTGCCCTTGTTGATCCACCAACATAGAATCACCGTCAAATACCAATTCATCTTGCCCACCCACTAAATTGGTATACGCAATGGGACATTGATAATGCGCTGCTTGATTACGAATTAAATTAACGCGCTCCATAGGTTTATCATAACGATACGGCGAGGCATTCAACACACACACCACATCCGCCCCTGCCTGCACTACTGCCTGCATGGGTGAGGAATGCCAAATATCTTCACAAATCAATACACCGACTTTCACGCCTTTAACGTCAATCACTAACGAGGTATCGCCCGGCGTAAAATAGCGCTTTTCATCAAATACCCGATAATTCGGTAAACAATGCTTGGCGTATTCCGCAATTAATTGCCCATCACGTAATATGCAGGCTCGATTTTGCAATACACCGTTACGTATTAAAGGCGCACCCACTATTACCGTAATAGACTGACTTTCGGCTAGTAAGCGTTGAATCCCCTGCTCCATTTGCGCAATGAAATCAGGACGATACAATAAATCTTCAGGCGAATAACCGGATAACGCTACTTCAGGTAATAAAATAATATCCGCTTGTTGAGTTTTAGCTTCGTTGATAGCTTGCTTAATTTTATTTAAATTGCCTTGCACATCACCGACGCATACATTCAATTGCGCAAGCGCAATCCGCAGGGTAGAAATTTGCTTTTGCACGATCTTATTAAAACGCTATTGTTACCAATCGAAGACTATACCTGAAAAGAGATTTTTACATCATGTTCCGTATTCTTTTTATTGTCGTTTTGCTAGTAGTCGGGTTTATGCTGTTAAAATCCTACCAACGTAAACAATTAATACAACGTCGCCACAATCAGGCTGCTGAGAAAATCACACGAAATACGCGAATGGTGCGTTGCGCCCATTGCGGGTTGCACGTCCCAGAGCAAGAGGCGATTACGGTTGGGGGAGAACATTTTTGCACTCGGGATCATCAGATTCAGCATTTGACCCAAAACTAATTCCCGTCTTCTTACACGAAGACCCGTGGAATCTGCTGCGCCTCTATCATGTTTATCGACTGATTTTATCCGGCGCATTAATGGTGGCATTAGTGTTGCAGTACGGCAATGTACGTCTAGGTCAACACGATCCTGATTTGTTTAAATGGCTAGTTGGCATTTACTTAGTAGTGGCAGTCATTAGTAATCTGACCTCTTACTTCCAATGGCCGGATCTACCCATTCAAAACAATTTATATGTTTTATTCGATATTGCCATTCTGTTAGGCGTTATTTATTCCAGCGGTGGCGTAGAAACCGGCTATGGCATTTTATTGCTTATTCCCATTTTATTACCGCATATTAATGGCAAACCCAATCATGTCAGTCTCGTCTTAGGGGCATGTACCAGCCTTGCGCTGATTGGCTTACAGGTTTACTTACAAGCGCAGCATGTTTCCAGCCAAATGGGCATTATGCAAAGTGGCTTAGTTGCACTGTTTATCTTTCTTATCAGTTGGTTAAGCACGCGCTGGATGCGCAAAGCGGCAGCAATGGCTAATTTAGCCCAACGACGGGGTATTGATTTAGCCAATCTGTCCCAACTCAATCAATCCATTATCGACAAGCTAGAATCTGGCATTGTGGTGGTAGAAGGTTCGGGCGTCATTCGGCATATGAATCAAGCAGCGTGGGATATGTTAGGGCAACCGGGTAACTGGCGCAGTAAACCACTAAACCAATTTGCTCCCGAATTAAATACACATTTAGAACACTGGCTGCATAAAATCAGTCCACGCATGAGTAGCTTTGATATTCGCCATCAGAATACTACCGAATTACGCGCACGCTTTTCGCAATTAGGCACGCAAGCCAAACGCGCCACCTTAATTAGTTTGGAAGATACCACTGAGCAGCGTGAAAAATTACAAAGCGTCAAACTGGCTTCATTAGGGCAACTAACCGCTAGCATTGCGCATGAAATTCGCAATCCGTTAGGCGCAATTAGTCATGCAGCGCAATTAATGGGCGAATCGCAAAACTTAGACAAAGCGGATACCCGTCTATTACAAATTATTCAATCCAATGCGCGGCGTATGAATTTGACGATTGAAAGCGTCTTAAATCTATCACGTAAAAAGCATCCTAATCGGGAACGCTTAGCCTTAAAACTTTGGCTGCATGAATTCAGCAAGGATTTTATTCAGCAAAATAAACTACGTCCCGATCAAATTGAATTATTTATTGAACCGGCGGATACGGTTATTGAATTTGATCCTGCGCATTTACACCAAGTGGTGTGGAATTTATGCCGCAATGCATATAAGTACGCGCATGAAAATCCAGTGAACTTACAACTGGACTTACAAGGCGGCAATCCATCGCATACTCGCGATATTATGTTGAATATTATGGATAATGGACGTGGCATTCCCGAAGAACAGCGGCAACGCTTATTTGAGCCATTCTTTACTACTAGCACACAAGGCACGGGGTTAGGCTTATTTATGGCGCGTGAATTATGTTTAAGCAATGGCGCAACCTTGGAATATATTCCATTACCTTTAGGCGGGTCTTGCTTTAGAATAGTCTTTGGCCGCAGCCGCTAAATCATAAAAATAAGCCCTATCATATGACTGAACAGACTGTTTTAATTATTGATGATGAGCCTGATATACGCGAGTTATTAGAAATAACCTTGCTGCGTATGGGTCTCGATACTGTTACTGCCTGCAATGTACAAGAAGCCTTAGAAAAAATTGAGCAATATCGTCCCAATTTATGTTTAACCGATATGAAGTTGCCGGACGGCAATGGCATTGATATTGTCAGATATCTACAAAAAAATCACTCACAAACCCCGGTCGCGGTTATTACCGCCTTTGGTAGCATGGATACTGCGGTGCAAGCCTTAAAAGCGGGTGCGTATGATTTTGTATCCAAGCCGGTAGATTTACCCAAATTACGCGAACTCATCCAAACCGCCTTAAAGTTACGCCAAGGTAAAGCTAAACCGAATAGCACTACTTACAAAGACGACGCTGAACCGCACGCTGATGGTATTTTGGGGCATTCGCCTGCTATGCAACAATTAAAAGCGACTATTAGCAAATTGGCACGTAGCCAAGCGCCTGTATACATTCATGGCGAATCCGGCAGTGGTAAAGAATTAGTTGCACATCAAATCCACTTGCAAGGCTCACGAGCTAAAGCGCCGTTTATTCCAGTGAACTGTGGTGCAATTCCTGAGAACTTAATGGAAAGCGAGTTTTTCGGGCATAAAAAAGGTAGTTTTACGGGCGCAGTAGCTGATAAACAAGGTTTGTTTCAAGCCGCCCACAAAGGCACTTTATTTTTAGATGAAGTGGCGGATTTGCCGTTAACCATGCAGGTTAAACTATTACGGGCGATTCAAGAAGGGGCGGTTAAACCCGTGGGCGGTGTGGAAGAAATTCCGGTGGATGTACGTATTCTTAGCGCCACCCATAAAAGCTTAGAACATGAAGTCGCGGCAGGCGCTTTCCGCCAAGATTTATACTACCGTTTAAATGTCATCAAACTAAAAGTTCCGCCGTTACGCGAACGCCAAGATGATATTATTTTATTAGCCGATTTTTTCTTACAAAAGATTGCAGAACGTTGGCAAATGCCACCGATTCGTTTATCAGCGGCGGCACGCGACGAACTCATGCGTTATAGCTTCCCCGGCAATGTGCGCGAACTGGAAAACGTGTTAGAGCGTGCCAGCACTTTATGCGACAACAACACCATTCAACCCGATGATCTACAACTACCGATTAATACAGAACTTAACCAACCCACTACACCTCTACCGACGATCAATAAACCGGAAATTAAACGACCGGAGGCTGAACCTCTACCATTGTGGAATCCGATTGATGAAGACGCGGAACGTGAATTGATTCTACGCGCTTTAGACCAAACCCGTTGGAATCGGACTAAAGCGGCAGAAGTATTAGGAATGAGTTTTCGACAATTACGCTATCGCATCCAGAAATACGGCTTGGATGAGAGCTAAATTGTTACATATGTACGTGGCTAGACTGCCCAGCTTCCGATTGAATGCCTAAACGCGCAAACAGTTCTTGGTCATGATTTTTTTCAGGGTTGTCTGTCGTTAACAGTTTATCGCCATAGAAAATAGAGTTTGCGCCCGCAAAGAAACACCATGCCTGCATTTCATCGTTCATTTCCATGCGACCTGCGGATAAGCGTACATAAGACTTTGGCATGATAATCCGCGCTACTGCTACAGTGCGAATGAATTCAAACGGGTCTAGTTTAGGTACATTGGATAAAGGTGTACCTTCGACTTTTACCAAATCATTAATCGGTACGGATTCCGGGTGAAATTTCATATTCGCCAATTGTTGCAATAAGCGGGCGCGATCTTGGCGGGTTTCACCCATACCCAAAATGCCGCCGCAACACACATTAATCCCAGCATTACGCACATGATCGAGGGTGTTTAAACGGTCTTCATAAGTGCGCGTGGTAATCACATTGCCGTAAAACTCCGGCGAAGTATCGAGGTTATGGTTGTAATAATCCAGACCTGCATTTTTTAAGCGATTGGCTTGCGGCTCATTTAACATACCCAAAGTGACGCAAGTTTCCATGCCCAAACCTTTGACGGCTTGCACCATTTCAATCACGCGTTCTAGATTCTTATCGGTAGGATTACGCCATGCAGCTCCCATACAAAACCGCGTTGCGCCTTGGTTTTTAGCGGTTTGCGCGGCATCAATCACTTCTTCTAATGGCAATAAACGCTCACGTTCTAATGACGTATCGTGTCTAGCACTTTGCGAACAGTAACCGCAATCTTCAGGACAAGCGCCGGTCTTAATACTGAGTAATGTACTAATCTGCACTTGATTTGCAGGGAAATTAGCTAAATGCACTTGGTGCGCTTTAAACATCAAATCATTGAATGGCAAAGCAAGCAACGCGTTGATTTCATCAATGCGCCAATCATGGCGTAAGTCAGACATTAATGGTTTCCTTGAGTAGGGACTGGGGTATCAACCCATTTTTCTCGGTTGACTTGACGGATTAAACGAATAGAGAGTGGTACTAATATAACAATGCAGATAATCCATAAAGCCCACCACCAATTTACGAAGAAATCACCAGGTGCGAAAGTTAAAACAGGTACTAGTAAACCTGCTAAACCATAATAATAATAAGTAGCCAATTGGGTGTAGTAACCCACTCTCGGGTTAGGATGATGCCGTAACATGGCGTAAACTAAAATGCCCGCACCAAACCAGAGAATAAAAAACGGCAAAGGTATTAACACCGCCAACAAGTTGCCATAACTAAATAATTTAGCTGCACGACGAGCACTAGCCGCTGTTTCGACCTTTGGGGCGCTTTGCATATTCACACTCCACTACATAGATAAGCGTAGTAGTATAAGGATACTGACATACAGGTACTAGACGAATTCTCAATAGACCTAGCATAAAAAAAGCCGACACGAAGTCGGCTTTTCATTTTAAAGCTCTATCACATTAATGTGAAATAACCTTATTCGGCAGCAGCAGCTTCATCAACTAAAGCAACATAAGCCATAGGTGCATTGTCACCCGCACGGAAGCCACATTTCACGATACGCAGGTAACCACCTTGACGACCTTTGAAACGTGGACCTACGTCCGTAAATAATTTGGTAACGACTTCGTTATCACGTAAACGTGAGAAGGCGATACGGCGATTGTGCACTGAATCTTCTTTAGCACGAGTGATTAAAGGCTCAGCTACCCGACGCAATTCTTTTGCTTTAGGTAATGTAGTTTTAATCGCTTCGTAGCGAATTAAGGAATTCGTCAAAGCCTGTAACAAAGCTTTACGGGCACTGCTATCACGGCTAAGTTGACGACCTGAATTACGATGACGCATCTCTTAATATCCTTCAAAACTGGTGGTTAACCCACTTTGCTTTCACGGTGGTCAAGACCTGCCGGCGGCCAGTTGTCCAATTTAGTACCCAACGTCAACCCATGTTGCGCCAGTACGTCTTTGATTTCGGTCAGTGACTTTTTACCCAAATTCGGTGTTTTCAACAATTCGGTTTCACTGCGTTGGACTAAGTCACCAATGTAGAACAGGTTTTCTGCTTTTAAGCAGTTGGCTGAACGTACAGTGAGTTCTAAGTCATCCACAGGGCGCAATAAGATTGGATCAATCTCAGGCTGCGCTTCTTCACGACGTACAGGTTCTTCAATCCGTAAGTCAAAGAAAACCGCTAATTGTTGTTGCAGAATTTGCGCGGCCATGCTGATAGCATCTTCCGCATTAACTGCACCATTAGTTTGGACTTCCAAAACCAATTTGTCCATGTCTGTGCGTTGCTCAACACGTGCACTATCAACATTGTAAGCGACACGTACAATCGGGCTATAACTGGCATCCAGAACCAAAGTACCCAAAGGTAATTCTGGAGAGTCAGGACCACGACGAATAGAAGCGGGTTGATAACCACGACCACGCGTAATCGTTAAGCTCATTTCTAAAGAGGTATCATCTTTAGTAATGTGAGCGATAACATGATCTGGATCAATGATTTCAACATCATGATCCAACTCAATATCCGCAGCAGTAACCACACCTTTACCTTTTTTCTTCAAGGTAAGGGTTGCTTCTTCACGTGCGTTTAAACGAACAGCTAATTTTTTCAGATTCAATAAGATTTCAACGACATCTTCTTGAATTCCTTCAATACTAGTGTATTCGTGTACTACGCCTACAATTTGTACTTCGGTTACTGCGCTACCCGGAATGGAAGACAGTAAAATCCGACGTAATGCATTACCTAAGGTATGCCCGAAGCCACGCTCTAACGGCTCAAGCGTAATGCGATAGGTATTTAAGCCTACTTCTTGCACTTGGACGTTACGTGGTTTTAGCAAGTCTGTTGTTTTCGAGGTCATATTTGTCTCTCGAACTGGATCATTGATTACTTGGAGTACAATTCCACAATCAATGATTCATTGATTTCTGAAGATAAATCGCTACGGTCTGGTACAGTTTTAAATGTACCTTGTAAGCCTTTCGCATCTACCTCAACCCAAGCTGGGAAACCCGCTTGTTCTGCAACTGCAACCGCATCTTGAATACGAGTTTGCTTTTTAGATTTTTCACGCACAGCAATCACATCACCTGCTTTCACTTGATAAGAAGGAATGTTGACTGATTGACCGTTCACTTGAATAGCTTTATGGCTAACCAATTGACGAGACTCTGAGCGAGTTGAACCGAAACCCATGCGATAAACGACGTTGTCTAAACGGCATTCTAACAATTGCAGTAAGTTTTCACCGGTAGAACCTTTACGGCGTGCAGCTTCTTTAAAGTAGTTGCGGAATTGACGCTCTAAAACACCGTAAATACGACGTACTTTCTGCTTTTCGCGTAATTGTACACCGTAGCCAGATAAGCGCGATTTGTTTTCACCGTGTTGCCCTGGAACTTTATCCAGTTTGCATTTTTTTTCTAAAGAAACGCCACGGCTTTTGAGTGAAAGGTCAGTGCCTTCACGTCTGCTTAATTTACAGGTAGGACCAATATAACGTGCCATGAATTATCTCCCGTTATACACGACGTTTCTTAGGTGGACGACAACCATTATGCGGGATCGGTGTTACGTCCACGATGGTGTTGATTTTGAAACCAACATTGTTTAATGCGCGTACTGCGGATTCACGACCAGGACCAGGACCTTTAACTTCGACATCCAAGTTTTTCAGACCGTATTCCTTCGCCGCAGTACCTGCACGCTCAGCCGCAACCTGTGCAGCAAATGGCGTACTTTTACGAGAACCACGGAAACCAGAACCACCCGAAGTAGCCCACGCTAATGCGTTGCCTTGACGGTCTGTAATAGTGACGATTGTATTGTTAAATGATGCATGGATGTGGGCAACACCGTCAGTGACAGTTTTCTTGACCTTTTTACGAAGGTTAACAGTTGCACCTTTTCTAGGCTGTCTTGCCATTGTTTAATCTACCTGCAATCTTAATTACTTGCGAATTGGACGGCGAGGCCCTTTACGGGTACGTGCATTCGTTTTAGTCCGCTGACCACGCAAAGGCAAACCACGTCTATGACGGATGCCACGATAACAACCCATGTCCATCAGACGTTTGATGTTCATGGAAACTTCACGACGCAAATCACCTTCAACTAGGAATTTACCTACTTCAAGACGGATGCGCTCTACTTGATCTTCTGTCAAGTCACGAATTTTGGTGCTTGGTGCAACATCTGTGGCTTGGCAAATTTCCGCAGCACGCGGACGTCCAATACCATAGATAGCAGTCAAGCCGATAACAACGTGTTTATTGACAGGAAGATTGATACCCGCAATACGAGCCATTAAAATCTCTCCAGACTACCGGGAAAATCGGCGATTATGCCGTAAACCTTTTTCATTATCAACAAATAACCTCTGACAAGCAGAGGTTACTTTAACAGACCCTTGTTTAAATCAACTTCGGCTAGCTTAGCCTTGACGTTGTTTATGACGTGGATCAGAACAGATAATACGTACTACACCGTTTCTGCGAATAACACGACAGTTACGGCACAATTTTTTCACTGAAGCTCTAACCTTCATGATAAAAACTCTCCAAATGAATCAAATTAGCGCACAGTGCCTGGGCGTGTTTGCGCTTTGAAATTGGCTTTCTTCATTAAGCCTTCATATTGATGCGACATCATATGGGCTTGCAATTGTGATAAGAAATCCATTACCACGACTACAATAATTAATAACGAAGTTCCACCGAAGTAAAACGGCACTTTAAACCACAAAATCAGAAATTCAGGTAATAAGCACACTAATGTAATGTAGATTGCACCAACCCCAGTTAAACGGGTCATGACGCCATCTATATACTTAGCAGTTTGCTCACCCGGACGAATTCCCGGAATAAATGCACCTGCTTTCTTTAAATTTTCAGCCGTCTCGCGTGAATTAAACACTAAAGCGGTATAGAAGAAAGCAAAGAAAATAATGGCTAACGCGTATAAGAATACATACAACGGCTGACCGGGTTGCAGCATGTTAAAGAAACTTTGCACCCATTCCATACCCTCAGTATTACCAATCCAGTGCCCCAAAGTGGCAGGAAATAGAATAATACTAGAAGCAAAGATAGGCGGGATAACCCCAGCCATATTTAATTTCAGCGGTAAATGGCTAGACTGCCCCATGCTCATTTTGCGCCCTTGTTGACGATTGGCATAATTTACCGTAATACGGCGTTGTCCACGCTCAACAAAGATAACAAAAGCAGTAACCGCTACCACTAATAGCAAGAGCAGAATAACTAATAAAGGAGACAACTCACCTGTATTTGCTAGTTCTAATGTTCCGCCGACAGCGGCAGGCAAGCCTGCTACAATCCCTGCAAAGATTAGTACAGAAATACCATTACCAATACCACGCTCAGTAATTTGCTCACCTAACCACATTAAGAATAATGTGCCAGTTACTAAAGTTATAACCGTAGTAATAATAAAGCCCATGCCGGGATTTAAGGCAATAGTTTGACCGTTACCTACTTCTTGTCCGCCTAATGCCACCGCAATACCAATACTTTGGAAGAGCGCTAAAGCAACCGTGCCATAACGTGTGTATTGGGTAATCTTACGACGTCCCGCTTCGCCTTCTTTCTTTAATTGCTCAAAGAAAGGTACAACCGTTGTTAGCAGTTGCACAATAATAGAGGCTGAGATATACGGCATAATTCCCAGCGCAAAAATACTAAAGTTCTTTAAAGCACCACCTGAAAACATGTTAAACATGCCCAATACTGTGCCACTATTCTCTTTAAAGAATTGAGCAAACGCTGCCGGGTTAATGCCCGGAACGGGTATATGAGCACCAATACGGTAGACAACCAACGCCAGCAGCACAAACATTAAGCGCTGACGAATTTCTACCATGTTTCCAAAGCCCCCTAGAGAAGCTGTCGGGTTTTTGCGCATGAGTTTTTTATCCGTTATTCTTCAACTTTTCCGCCAGCTGCTTCAATGGCTTCACGCGCACCTTTTGTTACGCCAACACCTTTTACTGTTACAGCTTTAGACACTGAACCAGAAAGAATAATTTTGGCTTGTAAGGTTTGCGCGTCAATGATATTAGCGGCTTTTAAAGTTAACAGGTCAACAACGTTGCCTTCTACTTTAGCCAGCTCGCTTAAACGCACTTCAGCAGTACGACGACCGATACGTGAGGTAAAGCCAAACTTAGGTAAGCGACGTTGCATAGGCATTTGACCGCCTTCAAAACCACGCTTGTTAAAACCACTTTTACGAGCGTGCTGACCTTTGTGACCACGACCCGCTGTTTTACCTAAGCCAGAACCGATACCACGACCAACGCGAGTGCGCGCTGGGCGACTACCTGCATCAGGTTGTAAGGTATTTAATTTCATCTTAAGCTTCCTCAACCTTCAGCATGTAGGAAATCTTATTAATCATGCCACGGTTTTCTGGGGTATCAGTTACCACAACTGGGTTGTGGATTTTACGGATACCAAGACCACGGGCACACTGTTGATGACTTTTTAAACGACCATTTAGGCTACGCACTAAGGTCAGTTTGAGCTGCTTGGCAGTAGTCATAAAATTATCCTTTAATCTGCTCAACGGATTTGCCACGTTTAGCAGCAATCAGTTCAGGATCTTGAATAGAGGCTAATGCTGCAATGGTAGCGCGAACTACATTGCCTGCATTACGCGTACCAATGCACTTAGACAATACGTTACGTACCCCTGCTACCTCAAACACAGCACGCATTGCACCACCGGCAATAACACCTGTACCTTCTGAAGCAGGTTGCATGAATACACGAGCCGCACCCTGTTCGTATTTGATAGGGTATTGCAGTGTGCCATCTACTAATGACACATTAATCATGCTACGACGTGCTTGATCCATTGCTTTTTGGATCGCAGCAGGCACTTCACGCGCCTTACCGTAACCGAAACCAACGCGACCGTTACCATCACCTACCACGGTTAACGCGGTAAAGCTCATGATACGACCACCTTTTACTGTTTTAGCAACCCGGTTAACCTGAACCAGTTTCTCTTGTAAACCGTCAGATGGAGCTGCTGTATTATCTGCTTTTGCCATGGGATAAATCCTTAGAATTTCAGACCAGCTTCACGAGCGCCATCTGCCAACGCTTTGATGCGACCATGATATTTAAAACCAGAACGATCAAACGCAACGGATTCAATACCTTTTGCTAAGGCGCGCTCAGCAATCAGTTTGCCAACCGCAGTTGCTGCGTCAACATTACCAGTAGAATTTAAGCTGGTACGTAAGCCTTTATCCAGAGTAGAAGCAGCAGCTAATACTTGTGAACCGTCGGCTGTTACTACTTGAGCATAAATATGCTGAGAAGTACGGTGCACACTTAGGCGGTTAACACGTAATTCACGCATTTTAACGCGAGTACGTTTACCACGGCGAATACGGGATTCTCTCTTATCCATTTATGCCACCTTACTTCTTCTTCTTGGTTTCTTTGCGCAGGATTGTTTCGTCTGCATATTTCACACCTTTGCCTTTGTAAGGCTCTGGTGGACGATAAGCACGTACATCTGCTGCAACTTGACCAACTTTCTGCTTGTCACTACCACGGATAATAATTTCCGTTTGGCTAGGCGTTTCGACAGTAATGCCTTCAGGCATGTCGTAAACGATAGGGTGTGAATAGCCTAAGCTTAGGTTTAATTTAGCACCTTGAGCTTGCGCACGATAACCAACCCCAACCAATTGCAGCTTTTTCTCAAAGCCTTGGCTAACACCCGTCACCATATTATTGGCTAACGCGCGGGTAGTACCGGCTAATGCCCAAGCATTAGAATCAGTTCCACTTTTAGCAGCGAATTTCAGAACGTTATCTTCTTGCGTTACTGTCACTGCATCGTGAATTTGCATATCAAACGCGCCCTTAGCGCCTTTGACCTTCATGGTCTGACCATTAATACTAACGTCTACCCCTTTAGGTACAGTTAGTGCTTTTTTTGCAATTCTTGACATGTCAAAGCTCGCCTTTTATTCAACCACGCAGAGAACTTCGCCACCTTGACCTGCAACACGCGCTGCACGATCACTCATGACGCCCTGTGAGGTAGAGATAATGGCTATACCATAGCCACCCATCACTTTGGGCAGTTCATCTTTCCCACGGAAAATACGTAAACCCGGACGGCTAATGCGTTTTACCTTGCTGATGACTGGTTTACCTTGGAAGTATTTTAATGTAACTGTTGTTACCGGTTTACCGTCTACTTCACCATCAGCAAAGCCACTGATATAACCTTCCGTTTCTAAAACAGCTAAAATAGCTTTTTTCTGTTTAGAGGTTGGAAATGCAACTGTTGCTTTATTTGCATTTTGCGCATTGCGAATGCGCGTTAGCATATCGGCAATAGGATCACTCATACTCATGTTGCGTCTTCCTCTTACCAGCTTGCTTTGGTTAAACCAGGTACATCACCGCGCATGGCTGCTTCACGCAGTTTATTACGGCAAAGACCAAACTTACGATATACCGCGTGTGGACGACCTGTTAAGTTACAACGAGTCATTTGACGCACTGCTGAACTATCACGTGGTAGTTTTTGCAGTTTTTCGCTTGCATCCATTACAGCTTCAAATGAGCTTTCTGGATTGCGAATAATTTCTTTTAGCTCATCACGTTTAGCAGCGTATTTAGCAACAGTTTTGCTACGGCGTACTTCACGTGCGATCATGGATTTTTTAGCCATTAGATCTTGAATCCTCTTACTGTCTGAAGGGGAACTTGAAGGCTGCGAGCAGAGCACGTCCCTCTTCGTCAGTTTTTGCTGTAGTGGTAATCGTGATGTTCATACCACGCAGAGCGTCAATTTTATCATAATCAATTTCAGGGAAAATGATTTGCTCTTTAACGCCCATGTTGTAGTTACCACGACCATCGAACGCACGTGCGTTTAGACCACGAAAGTCACGGATACGTGGAATTGAAATATTAATGAAACGATCTAAGAACTCGTACATTTTTTCGCTACGTAAAGTCACCATACAACCGATAGGCCAGTTGTCACGGATTTTAAAACCAGCGATAGATTTACGGCTTAGCGTTACAACCGGTTTTTGACCGGCGATTTTCGCCATATCATTGGTTGCATGCTCAATAACTTTCTTGTCACCAACTGCTTCACCTAACCCCATATTCAGGGTAATTTTGGTGATTTTTGGGACTTCCATTACATTTTTGTACCCGAACTTATCTGTCAATTCCTTGACGACAGTATCGCGGTAATACTGTTGTAGTCTTGCCATTTATTTAATACACCTTAAGCGTCTACACGCTCACCATTGGATTTGAAGACACGGACTTTCTTGCCATCTTCCAGGAGCTTGAATCCAACGCGGTCACCTTTGCCAGTGGCAGGGTTGACCAGCATCACATTTGAGCTGTCCATCGGCATTTCTTTTTCAACAATGCCACCTTGAACACCTGCATTTGGGTTTGGCTTAACGTGTTTTTTTACACGATTAATGCCTTGCACCAAAACCTTACCATTCGCCAACACCTGCATGACTTTGCCACGACGGCCTTTATCTTTACCGGTGATGACTACTACTTCGTCATTACTGCGGATTTTGCGCATTACTTCACCTACTAATGTCGTCGTGGAGCCTTAGAGAACTTCAGGCGCCAGAGAAATAATCTTCATGAACTTCTCACCACGTAATTCACGGGTAACAGGTCCAAAAATACGAGTGCCGATAGGATCTAACTTATTGTTCAATAAAACCGCTGCGTTATTATCGAAACGGATCACTGAACCATCAGCACGACGTACACCTTTAGCAGTACGAACGATAACGGCATTATACACGTCACCTTTCTTAACTTTACCGCGAGGAATAGCGTCTTTAATACTAACTTTAATAACGTCGCCAATGTTTGCGTAACGGCGATGAGAACCACCCAACACCTTAATACACATGACTTTTTTAGCACCGCTATTATCTGCAACTTGCAGAATAGATTGCATCTGGATCATTTACTTGCCCGTCCCTTATGCTTGCTCAGCAGCGCGTTCTACGACTTTGATCAAGGTCCAGTGCTTTGTTTTAGACAAAGGACGACAAGACTTGAACAATACTACATCACCTTCACGACATTCATTATTTTCGTCATGAACGTGATATTTTTTAGAACGTTTAATGAATTTACCATAAACTGGATGTTGCACCTGACGTTCCATTAGAACGACAATAGATTTATCCATTTTATTGCTAATTACACGGCCTTGCAGACTGCGCTCTACTTTGCCTTCTTCATTCATGCTCATCGTTATTCACCTGCCGCTTGCTTTTCCGCAAGTACTGTCTTGATTCGGGCAATTTCACGACGTACACGTTTTACTTCGGAAGGACGTGACAATTGGCCAGCCGCCTTTTGCATACGCAGCTTGAACTGCTCTTTCAAGTTTTCAACCAATTCGGTTTTCAGCTCATCGGCTGATTTCTGTTTAAGTTCAGCTGCTTTCATTACATCACCTGACGAGAAACAAACGTGGTTTTCATCGGCAACTTAGCCGCTGCCAAACGGAATGCCTCACGGGCAATTTCTTCGGTTACACCTTCAATCTCGTACAATACTTTGCCCGGTTGAATTTGTGCAACCCAGTATTCAACGTTCCCTTTACCTTTACCTTGGCGAACTTCTAATGGTTTTTTAGAAATTGGTTTGTCAGGGAAAATACGAATCCAGATTTTACCACCACGACGTACATAACGGTTGATTGCACGACGCGCTGATTCAATTTGACGCGCAGTTAAACGACCGCGAGCAATAGCTTTTAAGCCATACTCACCGAAGCTTACTTTGCTACCGGCTAATGCTAAGCCGCGATTGCGACCTTTCATTTGCTTACGGAATTTAGTTCTTTTTGGCTGTAACATTTCTAACCTCTATCACTTTTTCTTGCGGTTTTGACCGGGCTGATTTTGGTTTTGGTTAGCAGCCTGTTGCTGTTTCTGTTCGAGGTCGAAAACTTCGCCTTTATAGATCCAGACTTTCACGCCAATGATACCGTAGGTAGTTAAGGCTTCAGCGGTTGCATAATCAATGTCAGCACGTAAAGTGTGTAGCGGTACACGACCTTCGCGATACCATTCAGTACGTGCGATTTCAGCGCCGTTTAAACGACCTGCTACACTTACTTTTACACCTAAAGCACCTAAGCGCATTGCATTACTTACCGCGCGTTTCATTGCACGACGGAACATAACACGACGCTCTAACTGACCGGCAATGCTTTCAGCTACTAATTGCGCATCTAATTCAGGCTTGCGAATTTCTTCGATATTTAATTTCACGTTATTAACGTGAAGCCCTAAAATAGCAGCCGTTTCGGCACGCAATTTTTCAATATCAGCACCTTGTTTACCAATAACTACGCCCGGACGAGCGGTGTGAATGGTAATAAATGCAGATTTGGCTGGACGCTCAATTTGGATACGGCTAACAGAAGCTTCTTTTAACTTCTTTTTCAGGAAATTACGCACTTCTAAATCTTTGTATAAAAAGTTCGCGTAATCCTTACCTTCAGCATACCATTTGGAACGCCAATCTGTGGCGATACCAAGACGGATACCGATTGGATTTACTTTCTGACCCATACTAAAACCTACTTCTCGCCTACAGCGACGGTGATGTGACTGGTGCGCTTCAGGATACGATTCGCACGACCTTTAGCACGCGGCATAATACGTTTCAAGGTTGGACCTTGATCAACGAAAACGCGCTTAACGCACAGTTCGTCAACATCCGCCCCTTCATTATGTTCAGCATTAGCAATCGCGGATTCCAGTACTTTCTTAACAATTTCAGCACCTTTTTTAGGGCTAAATGTCAGAATGTTCAGAGCTTTGTCTACTGGCAGACCACGAATTTGGTCAGCTACCAAGCGACATTTCTGAGGCGAAATACGCGCAAAACGCAAACGGGCTGCAACTTCCATTTCTACCTCTTACTTGGATTTTTTATCCGCAACGTGACCACGATAAGAACGAGTTAATGCAAACTCACCTAATTTGTGGCCTACCATATTTTCATTAACCAACACAGGTACGTGTTGTTTGCCGTTATGCACTGCCAAAGTCAAACCAATGAATTCTGGCAAAATCATAGAACGACGTGACCATGTTTTAATCGGACGACGGTCATTAGCTGCTTTAGCAGTTTCAACCTTTTTCATCAGGTGGTGGTCGACAAATGGACCTTTTTTTAGTGAACGTGGCACTGCTTAATCCTCTTACTTCTTGTTCCGACGACGGACAATCATATTGTCAGTGCGTTTATTGCTACGAGTTTTGTAACCCTTAGTTGGGATACCCCAAGGTGTAACAGGATGACGACCACCTGATGTACGACCTTCACCACCACCATGTGGATGGTCTACCGGGTTCATAACAACACCACGAACAGTTGGACGAATACCGCGCCAGCGTTTTGCACCTGCTTTACCTAATTTGGTCAAACCGTGCTCTGAGTTACCAACTTCACCGATGGTTGCACGGCAGTCAATTGGCACTTTACGCATTTCACCTGAACGTAAACGAATAGTGGCATGAGCCCCTTCACGTGCAACTAATTGCACTGAAGCACCGGCTGAACGCGCTAACTGTGCACCTTTACCCGGTTTTAATTCAATGCAGTGAATCACTGTACCGACTGGGATATTACGCATTGGCAGTGAATTACCAACGGCGATAGGTGCATGTAAACCTGATACGATTTCCATACCTGCGCTTAAGCCTTTAGGTGCAATGATGTAGCGACGCTCACCATCTGCATATAAAACTAAAGCAATATTAGCGCTACGATTTGGATCGTATTCTAAACGTTCAACACGCGCTTTAATGTCGTCTTTACGACGTTTAAAATCGACTAAGCGATAGTGTTGACGATGACCACCACCTACATGGCGAGTAGTAATACGTCCAGTATTGTTACGACCACCGCTTTTACGTTGGTTTTCAATCAACGCTTTATGAGGTGCACCTTTGTGCAGCTCTTTATTAACGACCTTTACCTGGAAGCGACGACCGGGAGAGGTTGGTTTTGCCTTAACGACTGCCATAATTCACCCTTACCTTATTCTGCTGCCGCATCCAGAGAGAAACCTTCAGCCAAGCTAATATAAGCTTTTTTCCAATCGCTACGTTGACCGCTACGACGACCGAAGTTTTTCTGCTTGCCTTTTACATTGATCGTACGAACTTGATCAACTTTAACTTCAAATAAAGTTTCGACAGCTTGTTTGATTTCTTGCTTAGTTGCAGTTTTTGCAACTTTGAAAACGTACTGGTTAGCTTTTTCAGAAGCAGCTACGGTTTTTTCAGTAACACGTGGCGCAACCAATACATGATAAAGACGTTCAATACTCATGCCAGCCACTCCTGAACTTTTTCAATCGCTGCTTTAGTCATAACTACTTTCTGATGACCGACTAAGCTAACTGGATTTAAACCGTTAACGTTAGTTACTTCACAGTAAGGAATATTACGAGCAGATAAGAACACGTTAGCATCATCAATATCAGAAACTAATAATGCATCATTAGAACCGTATTCTTTTAATTTCGCTAACATCACTTTAGTTTTTGGTTCATTAATTTCAAAACCATTAACAACTACTAAGCGATCTTGGCGAACTAATTCAGAAAAAATGGAGCGCATTGCTGCACGGTACATTTTTTTATTTAGTTTTTGCTCAAAGCTGCGTGGACGTGCTGCAAAAGTAGTACCACCACTACGCCATAACGGGCTACGAGAAGAACCCGCACGAGCGCGACCTGTACCTTTTTGGCGAAAAGGTTTAGCGCCACCACCACTAACATCTGAGCGATTTTTTTGGGCTTTAGTACCTGCGCGACCGGCTGCCATATAGGCAACCACTGCTTGATGCACTAAGCCTTCGTTGAACTCACGCGCAAAAACGTCATCGTTTAATGCGATAGAGCCACCATTTGCAATCTGTAATTCCATTGCTGCCTTCCTTATGCTTTAACCGACAGCTTAACAATCACATCGCCATTGTTAGCACCGGGAACAGCGCCTTTTACCAGCAACAGATTGCGCTCAGCGTCAACACGCACGACTTCTAAATTTTGAGCCGTTTTTCTGACCGCACCCAAATGACCAGCCATTTTCTTACCAGGGAATACACGACCTGGAGATTGATTCTGACCAATTGAACCCGGAGCACGATGTGACAAAGAGTTACCGTGTGTACGATCTTGACCAGCGAAGTGATAACGTTTCAGCACACCTGCAAAGCCTTTACCTTTGCTAATGCCTGTTACATCCACTTTCTGACCAACTTCAAACATGCTGACACTTAATTCAGCACCCAGTTCATACGTAGAAGCGTCATCAACACGAGATTCACGTACGAAAGTACCTGCTGGCACACCCGCTTTACCAAAATGACCCGCTTCTGACTTAGAAACACGGGAAGACTTTTTTTCACCCACGGATAACTGAATGGCGTTATAACCATCTGTCTCCGCCGTCTTGACTTGGGAAACGCGGTTTGCAGCAATCTCAAGCACAGTGACTGGGGTGGAACCACCATCTTCACCGTAAATCCGGGTCATACCTACCTTGTGACCCAGCAGACCGATAGCCATTTGCATACCTCTTCAAATTACTCACATCGAGCAACTTTCACTCTAATACTTAGAAAAACGAGGCTCGACCGAATAGGTCGAGCCGTTGAAAGCCGCGCATTATAACAGAAAAAATTCTGTCGTTAAGTATTTTTTACAAATCAATTCAATTTGATCTGTACATCAACGCCTGCCGCTAAGTCTAGCTTCATTAAAGCGTCTACTGTTTTGTCTGTTGGATCAATAATGTCCATCAGACGTTTGTAAGTACGAATTTCGTATTGATCACGAGCATCCTTATCCGCATGCGGCGAAATCAGGATTGTGTAACGCTCTGTGCGAGTTGGCAGAGGAATTGGTCCTTTCACCCGCGCACCAGTACGCTTAGCAGTCTCAACGATCTCAGTTGCAGAACGGTCAATCAAGCGATGGTCGAAAGCCTTTAAGCGGATACGGATTCTTTGATCAGACATAAACTCATTACTCAATAATTTTAGCAACAACACCAGCACCGACAGTACGACCACCTTCACGAATAGCGAAGCGTAAACCGTCTTCCATCGCGATAGGATTAATCAGTGTGATGACTAATTTAACGTTATCCCCAGGCATGACCATTTCGGTGCCTTCAGGCAGTTCAACCGCACCGGTAACGTCGGTAGTACGGAAGTAGAATTGTGGACGGTAGCCCTTGAAGAATGGGGTATGACGACCACCTTCTTCTTTAGACAATACGTAAACTTCTGCTTCAAATTTAGTGTGAGGTTTGATTGAACCCGGTTTACATAAAACTTGACCACGTTCAACGTCATCACGTTTAGTACCACGTAATAACAGACCTACGTTGTCCCCTGCTTGACCTTGGTCTAACAGTTTACGGAACATTTCAACGCCGGTAACGGTAGTGGTTTGAGTAGGACGAATACCGACGATTTCAACGGTTTCACCTACTTTAACAATTCCACGCTCGATACGACCAGTTACTACCGTACCACGACCTGAGATAGAGAATACGTCTTCAACCGGCATTAAGAATGCACCGTCAATCGCACGCTCAGGTTCTGGAATGTAAGTATCTAAAGCTTCAATCAAGCGACCGATAGACGGCTCACCGATTTCAGATTGATCACCTTCTAAGGCTGCACGAGCAGAACCTTTGATGATAGGGGTGTCATCACCCGGGAAGTCGTAGCTGGATAACAGCTCACGTAATTCCATCTCAACCAGTTCTAATAACTCTTCATCGTCTACGAGGTCACATTTGTTCATGTAAACCACGATGTAAGGTACACCAACTTGGCGAGATAACAGAATGTGTTCACGCGTTTGTGGCATTGGACCGTCAGCCGCTGAACAAACCAAGATTGCGCCGTCCATTTGTGCTGCACCGGTGATCATGTTTTTAACATAATCCGCATGCCCTGGGCAGTCTACGTGGGCGTAGTGGCGGTTGTCTGATTCATATTCTACGTGCGCGGTTGAAATGGTAATACCACGTGCTTTTTCTTCCGGTGCTGCGTCAATTTGATCGTACGCTTTCGCTTCACCACCGAATTTACGAGATTGCACTACGGTCAACGCTGCGGTCAGCGTGGTTTTGCCGTGGTCAACGTGGCCAATTGTACCTACGTTTACGTGCGGCTTCGTGCGCTCAAATTTACTTTTTGCCATCGTTAATCACTCACCTTTTACTTTTTTAATAACCGCTTGCGTTATATTCGCGGGAGCTTCAGTATATCTTGCGAATTCCATACTATAAGACGCCCGTCCTTGCGTAGCGGAACGCAAGTCTGTCGCATAGCCAAACATTTCACCGATAGGTACTTCTGCATGCACTACCATGCTACCGTTTTCTTCGTCCATACCGTGAACTAAGCCACGCCGACGATTTAAGTCACCAATCACATCCCCCATATAGTCTTCAGGGGTTGAGACTTCGACTTTCATAATCGGTTCTAACAAGGCAGGTTCAGCTTCTAATACGCCTTTGCGTAATGCCATTGAGCCTGCAATCTTAAACGCCAATTCGCTGGAATCTACATCATGGTAAGAACCATCAAATAGCGTTACTTTAATATCAACCAATGGGAAACCGACTAATACGCCGTTACTCATTTGTTCTTGTACGCCCTTATCAATTGCCGGAATAAATTCTTTAGGAATTACCCCGCCAATAATAGCGTTTTCAAATTTATAACCTTCACCACGAGGCAAGGGTTCGAGACGTAGCCAGACGTGCCCGTATTGACCTCTACCACCCGATTGACGGATAAATTTACCTTCTACTTCTACCGTTTTACGAATAGTTTCACGGTAAGCAACTTGTGGCGCACCCACATTAATACTGACTTTGAATTCGCGTAGCATTCGGTCGACGATAATCTCCAAATGCAACTCGCCCATGCCAGCAATAATGGTTTGCCCAGTTTCTTCGTCAGTACGCACACGGAAAGAGGGGTCTTCTTGCATCAATTTACTTAATGCAATCCCCATTCGCTCTTGATCCGCTTTGGATTTCGGCTCTATCGCAACTGCAATCACTGGCTCTGGAAAATCCATTTTCTCCAAAGTAATAATGTGATTTTGATCACACAGGGTATCCCCTGTTGTTACATCTTTTAAACCGACAGCCGCCGCTATATCACCTGCGCGTACTTCATCAATATCTTCGCGTGCATTGGAATGCATCTGCACTAAACGACCAATACGTTCGCGCTTGCCTTTAATCGGATTGAATACCACACTTTGAGTAGACAATACGCCGGAGTAAACCCGGAAAAATGTTAGCGTTCCCACAAAAGGATCAGTTGCAATTTTGAATGCTAAGGCGGCGAAGGGTTCACTGTCAGAAGCGTGACGCTCAGCGACTGTTTCATTTTTATCATTTAGGTGACCTTTAATAGCGGGTACATCGACCGGCGCTGGCATCAACTCAATGACTTTATCTAAAACCGCCTGAATGCCTTTATTCTTGAATGCAGAGCCACAAGTCATGGGTACAATTTCAAGATTAATAGTGCGTTTGCGTAAACCTGCAATAATTTCTTCGCTCGATAAATCACCTTCTTCAAGGTACTTATCCATTAAAGTTTCATCTGCTTCTGCCGCTGCTTCAACCATCTTCTCACGCCATTCTTGGCAAGTTGCCAACATATCAGCCGGAATAGGTTTTGCTTCGTATGTTAACCCCTTATCGGATTCATTCCAGATAATGGCTTCCATCCGAATTAAATCCACAATGCCACTAAAGTTTTCTTCAGCACCAATGGGAATTTGTAACGGAACAGGATTCGCTTTAAGTTTAGCTTTCAATTGCTCATAGACACGTAAGAAATTTGCGCCGGAACGATCCATTTTGTTCACAAACGCCATACGTGGCACATGATATTTATTGGCTTGACGCCATACTGTTTCAGACTGTGGTTGCACACCACCGACCGCACACAGTACAAACACCGCGCCATCTAATACCCGCAACGACCGCTCTACTTCAATGGTGAAATCAACGTGCCCGGGGGTATCAATAATGTTAATACGATGCTCTGGAAACTGCTTATCCATACCAGACCAGAAACAAGTCGTGGCAGCAGAAGTAATGGTAATACCCCGCTCACGCTCTTGTTCCATCCAGTCCATTGTAGCAGCACCGTCATGCACTTCCCCAATCTTATGTGAAACACCCGTATAAAAAAGAATACGTTCAGTAACGGTTGTTTTACCTGCATCAATATGCGCCATGATGCCGATATTTCGATACTGTTCAATTGGGGTTGTACGTGCCACTGGTTTAGTCTCTTTAGTCTATTACCAGCGGAAGTGAGCGAATGCGCGGTTAGCTTCAGCCATGCGATGTACGTCTTCACGTTTTTTCACCGCAGTACCGCGTTTTTCAGATGCATCTAATAACTCGCCTGCTAATTTACGAGCCATTGATTTTTCACCACGCTTACGCGCAGCTTCAATCAACCAACGCATCGCTAATGCATTTTGACGAGAAGGACGCACTTCTACTGGAACTTGGTAAGTTGCACCACCCACACGGCGAGATTTAACTTCGACGGCTGGACGGACGTTATCTAAAGCACCTTCGAGTACATCTAAACCGTCACCGCCTTTTTTGCCAGCAATTTCGACTAATGCACCGTAAATGATTTTTTCTGCAACAGATTTCTTGCCGTCTTGCATGACAGCATTCATGAATTTGGTTAGCAACTGGCTCCCGAATTTAGGATCGGGTAACACTTCGCGCTTGGGGACTTCTCTTCTTCTAGGCATGACTCTTTACCTGTGAATTACTTTTTAGGACGCTTAGTGCCGTATTTAGAACGCGCCTGTTTGCGGTCTTTAACACCTTGCGTATCTAAACTACCGCGCACGGTATGGTAACGAACACCGGGGAGGTCTTTAACACGACCACCGCGAATCAGCACCACAGAGTGCTCTTGCAGATTATGACCTTCACCGCCGATATAGCTGGTGACTTCAAAACCATTGGTTAAACGTACACGCGCAACCTTACGCATCGCGGAGTTTGGCTTTTTAGGCGTGGTTGTGTAAACACGAGTACAAACACCACGACGTTGTGGACAGGCCTCCAACGCTGGTACCTTGCTTTTCTCTACTTTGCTTTGGCGCGGTTTGCGCACCAATTGGTTAACTGTTGCCATAATTTAAAAACATTCTCCTAACCTGCCACGAGGAACTTGTCTGGCTATCGAGTCCCCATAAAGACAACAGACCGAAAATCGGTCTGTTTAAGGACGCCAGATTTTAGGGATGGAGAAACCTCCTGTCAAGGAGGTTTTCCCTACCCAATCATTTAATTACATAATTCTCCGAATAAATTAGTCGGAGTCCATGTCTAAAGGCTCACCAAAACTAATGCTTTCACTAGAATGGGGACGTTCATAGTAATATTCATTACGCTTACTACGACGATCATCGTGATAAGCTAGACCTGTACCGGCTGGAATTAAACGCCCAACAATGACGTTTTCTTTCAGACCACGTAACTCATCACGCGCTCCACGTACAGCAGCTTCGGTTAATACCCGCGTAGTTTCTTGGAAAGATGCCGCTGAAACAAATGAGTCGGTTACGAGTGAGGCTTTTGTAATCCCCATCAGTAAACGTTCATAAACGATTTTCAGCTTACCTTCTTTTTCCAATTCTTTATTAGCTTCAACCACACGCCAATAATCAGTTTGTTCACCACGTAAGAATTTACTATCACCTGCATCAATGATTTCAACTTTACGCATCATCTGACGCACGATGACTTCAATGTGTTTATCATTGATTTTTACACCTTGCAGACGATAAACATCTTGAATTTCTTTGACTTGGTATTCAGCCAAGGCGGTTGCACCCAACAAGCGTAAGATGTCGTGTGGGCTAGGTTCACCATCCGCGATAACCTCACCGCGATTGATTTTTTCACCCTCAAATACATCCAAGTTACGCCATTTTGGAATTAACTCTTCGTATTGCTCGCCGTCTTCATTAGTAATGATAACCCGTTGTTTACCTTTAGTTTCTTTACCAAATGAAATTGTACCAGTTTTTTCCGCAAGAATTGCGCCGTCTTTCGGCTTACGTGCTTCAAACAAGTCTGCAACCCGTGGCAAACCACCGGTAATATCACGCGTTTTAGAAGAAGCTTGTGGTAAACGTGCGACGATCTCACCTACACCTACATTCGCGCCATTCGTTGAGCTAACGATTGCACCCGCAGGCAATGGATATTGAACAGGAATTTTAGTGCCTTCAAAAAAGACGCTATCACCGTTCGCATCTAATAAACGTACCGTTGGGCGTAATTCACGGCCTTGGCTAGGACGGTTGCGCGGATCCATAACCTCAATGGAAGACAAACCAGTAATGTCATCAATCTTAGTTTGTACCGTAATCCCGTCTAAGAAGTCGCTAAAGTCGATACGACCCGCTACCTCAGACACGATTGGATGGGTATGTGGATCCCACGTTGCAACCTGTTGGCCTGCACTAACTTGGGCGTATTGTTCAACCGATAAGATTGCACCATAAGGCAGTTTATAACGCTCTTTATCACGACCGTTACTATCCACAACCCCTAGTTCACCAGAACGTGACACAACCACCAATTTGCCGTCTTTGTTGCGCACAGTTTTGACATTGACAAAGTGGACTTGACCCGCAGCTTTAACATTAATACTGCTTTCCGCTGCTGACCGGCTCGCTGCACCCCCGATATGGAAGGTACGCATGGTTAACTGAGTACCCGGCTCACCGATAGATTGTGCCGCAATAACCCCGACCGCTTCGCCTTTGCTAACGATATGACCACGAGCTAGGTCACGACCATAACATTTTGCACAAACACCGTAACGCGTTTCACAGGTAATGGCTGAACGTACCAAAATTTCATCTACGCCAAGGGCATCAATTTCTTTAACCCAAGACTCATCTAAGAAAGTACCCGCTGGAATTAAAACGTCTTCGCCTTTCTTCACATCTTGCGCCACAACCCGACCTAATACGCGCTCGGCTAATGGCTCAACTACGTCACCACCTTCAATGATAGGACGCATCAAGATACCTTGCTCTGTACCACAATCTTCAATGGTTACGACCATGTCTTGCGCTACGTCAACCAAACGACGAGTCAAGTAACCAGAGTTTGCGGTTTTTAACGCGGTATCCGCCAAACCCTTACGCGCACCGTGGGTTGAGATGAAGTATTGTAATACGTTCAAACCTTCACGGAAGTTAGAAGTAATCGGTGTTTCGATGATTGAACCGTCTGGCTTCGCCATCAAGCCCCGCATACCCGCCAACTGACGAATCTGTGCCGCAGAACCCCGCGCTCCAGAATCCGCCATCATATAGATAGAGTTAAAAGACTCTTGGTAAACGATTTTACCTTCAGCGTCGACCACTTCTTGCTTACCAATTTTTTCCATCATCGCTTTCGCGACTTTTTCATTGGTACTCGCCCAAATATCGACGACCTTATTATAACGTTCGCCTTGTGTTACCAAACCGCTGGCAAATTGGTTTTGAATTTCCAAAACAGCTTCTTCAGCTTCTGCCAATAAATCTGCTTTTTTCTCAGGAATCATCATGTCATCCGAGCAGAAGGAAACCCCTGCACGCGTTGCATAACGATAACCGGTATACATCAATTGGTCAGCAAAGATAACGGCTGCTTTTAAACCCACGCGACGATACGCTTCATTAATCAGCTTAGAAATAGCCTTTTTCTTCAACACGACGTTGAAGTTTTCAAAAGGCAAACCTTCCGGCATGATATTGGTTAATAACGCACGTCCAACCGTGGTATCAATTAAACGGGTACGTCTAATTAACTCACCATCTTCATCTTTAATGCTGTCGGCAATTCGTACTTTAACTTTGGCATGTAACGCTGCATTGCCCGTTTCGTAAGCACGCTGTGCTTCCGCTGGGTCTGCAAATACCATACCCTCGCCTTTGGCATTAATCGCATCACGAGTCATGTAATACAGACCCAATACGATGTCTTGTGAAGGCACAATAATCGGATCACCATTTGCAGGCGATAAGACGTTGTTGGTCGCCATCATCAGGGTACGCGCTTCTAATTGCGCTTCTAATGATAAGGGCACATGCACCGCCATTTGGTCGCCGTCGAAGTCCGCGTTGAATGCGGAACACACCAACGGGTGTAATTGAATGGCTTTACCTTCAATTAAGGTCGGTTCAAACGCTTGAATCCCTAAACGGTGCAGGGTTGGCGCACGGTTTAACATCACCGGATGTTCACGAATCACTTCCGCCAGAATATCCCAAACTTCTGCCGTTTCACGTTCAACCAGCTTTTTCGCTGCTTTAATAGTGGTTGCTAAACCCCGGCGTTGTAACTTACCGAAAATGAAAGGCTTGAATAACTCCAACGCCATTTTTTTCGGCAAACCGCATTGATGCAAACGTAAGGTAGGACCTACCACGATGACCGAACGCCCAGAGTAGTCAACCCGTTTACCTAATAAGTTCTGACGGAAACGACCTTGTTTACCCTTAATCATGTCAGATAAGGATTTCAATGGACGTTTGTTAGAACCGGTAATCGCACGACCACGACGACCATTATCTAATAAGGCGTCAACGGATTCTTGCAACATGCGTTTTTCATTACGCACGATAATGTCTGGCGCATTCAGCTCCAACAAGCGTTTTAAACGATTATTCCGGTTAATCACTCGACGATATAAGTCGTTCAAATCAGACGTCGCAAAACGACCACCATCTAATGGCACTAATGGACGTAAATCCGGTGGTAAAACTGGAAGCACGGTCATAATCATCCATTCTGGTTTATTGCCAGAGCTTAAGAATGATTCCATTAATTTCAAACGTTTACCTAAACGTTTTAATTTAGTTTCAGAGCCAGTTTCAGCGATTTCTTCGCGCATTTTATTGACCTCATCTTTGAGATCAATGGTGCTTAGCAAATTGAAAATCGCTTCTGCACCCATGCTGGCTTCAAATTCATCGCCGTATTCTTCAACCGCTTCTAAATAACCTTCATCGCTTAGCAATTGACCACGTTCTAAAGTGGTCATGCCACCTTCTGTCACCACGAAGGTTTCAAAATACAAAATGCGCTCAATATCACGCAAGGTCATATCCAGCATTAAGCCAATACGCGAAGGCAGTGATTTTAAGAACCAAATGTGTGCCACAGGGCTGGCTAATTCAATATGCCCCATACGCTCGCGGCGGACTTTAGTTTGAGTGACTTCAACGCCACATTTTTCACAAACCACACCACGATGTTTTAAACGCTTATACTTACCGCATAGGCATTCATAGTCTTTGACGGGTCCAAAAATCTTGGCACAGAATAAACCGTCACGTTCGGGTTTAAAGGTACGATAGTTAATGGTCTCTGGCTTTTTAACTTCGCCATAAGACCAAGAACGAATAACTTCAGGCGATGCAAGACCAACCTTGATCGCGTCAAAGTCATGATTTTCTTGTTCTCGCTTGTGGAAATTCAATAAATCTTTCATCGCTGATTAGTCCCGTTCCAGTTCGATATTCAGACCAAGTGAGCGGATTTCCTTCATTAATACATTGAAGGACTCAGGCATACTGGCTTCCATATAGTGGTCGCCATCCACAATGTTTTTGTACATACGGTTACGTCCATTGACGTCATCCGACTTAACTGTGAGCATTTCTTGTAAGGTATACGCCGCACCGTAAGCTTCCAGTGCCCACACCTCCATTTCACCGAAGCGCTGACCACCAAATTGCGCTTTACCACCCAATGGTTGCTGCGTTACTAGGCTATAAGGTCCAGTAGAACGTGCATGCATTTTGTCATCAACCAAGTGGTTGAGTTTCAACATATGCATATAACCCACGGTTACTTTACGCTCGAATGCATCACCGGTACGACCATCGAATAAAGTGGTTTGACCGCTTTCCGGTAAATCGGCCAACTTCAACATCGCTTTGATTTCATGCTCATGCGCGCCATCAAAGACTTGAGTTGCCATTGGCACGCCTTTGCGTAGGTTTTTCGCTAAATCAATCACTTCTTCGTCGCTTAATTCATCAACGACTTGATCTTGATTAGGGTTGCCACCGGTTGCATAGACTTCACTGATAAATTGACGCATTTCATCAATTTTGGCTTTGGCATCAATCATTCGACCGATTTTTTCACCTAAGCCTTTAGCTGCCCAACCTAAGTGTGTTTCCAAAACCTGACCAACGTTCATCCGTGACGGAACGCCCAATGGGTTCAACACGATATCCACGGTTTGACCGTTCGCTAAATAAGGCATGTCTTCCACCGGTACAATGCGCGATACCACACCCTTGTTACCGTGACGACCTGCCATTTTATCACCCGGCTGCATACGGCGTTTAACCGCAATATACACTTTCACCATTTTCATAACGCCGGGCGCTAAATCATCACCTGCCATTAATTTATCGCGTTGTTTTTGCAGGCGACTTTCGTAATGCTTTTTCTTCTCTTCGATTTGCGCAGCCAAACCTTCGAGCTGAGTATTGACATCCTCATCTTGCATACGAATCAAGAACCATTCGCGGCGCTCTAAAGTATCCAAATACTCTTCCGTGACCAGCGTACCGCCAACTAAGCGTTTGGGACCGCCCAATGCAGGCTTACCAATCACTAATTTTGCAAAACGGTCAAAAATATCTGCTTCGTAAATCCGCAATTCATCGCGTAAATCTTTACGAACTTTTTTCAGATCTTCTTCCTGAATCGCTAAGGCACGGGCATCACGCTCGACACCATCCCGTGTAAATACACGCACATCAATGACTGTACCAGCCATGCCTGTGGGTACGCGTAAAGAGGTATCTTTAACATCAGAGGCTTTTTCACCGAAGATTGCCCGTAACAATTTTTCTTCTGGCGTTAATTGGCTTTCACCCTTAGGTGTTACTTTGCCTACCAGAATATCGTTGGGCTTAACTTCTGCCCCTACATGAATAATGCCGGATGCATCCAATTTCGCTAACAAACTTTCGCTAACGTTTGGAATATCAGCCGTAATTTCTTCAGGGCCTAACTTGGTGTCACGCGCTAAACATTGCAACTCTTCAATGTGAATTGAAGTGTAACGATCTTCATCAACCACGCGCTCAGATAATAAAATGGAGTCTTCGTAGTTGTAACCGTTCCAAGGCATGAACGCGATGAACATATTCTGACCTAACGCTAACTCGCCTAAGTCAGTTGATGAACCGTCTGCTAATACGTCACCACGCGCTACCATATCGCCAACTTTGACGATTGGGCGTTGGTTAATACAGGTATTTTGGTTAGAACGGGTGTACTTAATCAGGTTGTAAATATCAACCCCACCCCGCTCATCCGCTTCCTCATCATTCACACGAATAACGATACGACCTGCATCTACCGAATCAATTACACCACCTCGACGTGCAGAAATAGCAGAACCAGAGTCTTGCGCGACTGCCCGCTCCATACCTGTACCGGCTAATGGCTTATCCGCACGTAAACAAGGTACGGCTTGGCGTTGCATGTTTGAACCCATCAAGGCACGGTTCGCATCATCGTGCTCTAAGAATGGAATCAAAGAAGCCGCAACGGATACGATCTGCTTAGGCGATACGTCCATATATTGCACGGTATCGGCTGGCATCAACGTAAATTCATTTTTATACCGACAAGAAACAAACTCATCGGATAAACGACCGTCCGCGTCTAAAGCAGCGCTTGCCTGTGCGATAACATAATTGGATTCTTCGATTGCAGACAAATAATCAATCTGCATGGTCGGTTTGCCATCAATAACTTTACGATACGGGGTCTCAAGGAAACCATAATCGTTAGTACGGGCATACACCGCCAATGAGTTAATCAAACCGATGTTTGGACCTTCAGGCGTTTCAATCGGACATACCCGACCGTAATGGGTTGGATGTACGTCGCGCACCTCAAAGCCTGCACGTTCACGCGTTAAACCACCCGGACCTAACGCAGAAATACGGCGTTTATGAGTCACTTCAGATAATGGATTGTTTTGATCCATAAACTGTGACAACTGGCTAGAACCGAAGAATTCTTTAATCGACGCAGACACAGGTTTAGAATTAACCAGTTCTTGCGGCATTAAGCCTTCGCTTTCCGCCATACTCAAACGTTCTTTAACCGCACGTTCAACCCGCACTAAGCCCACGCGGAAGGCATTTTCTGCCATTTCGCCCACACTACGTACGCGCCGGTTACCGAGATGGTCAATATCATCTACATCATCGCGACCATCGCGAATATCAATCAGCTTTTTCAGAACTGCCAAAATATCGTCTTGATCTAAAACGCCTTTGCCCGTTGCCGCTTCACGTCCTAAACGACGGTTAAACTTCATACGACCGACAGCTGATAAATCATAACGATCATCAGTAAAGAATAAGTTAGAGAACAAATTCTCAGCCGCTTCTTTAGTGGGTGGTTCGCCCGGACGCATCATACGATAAATTTCGATCTGCGCTTCTAATGGGCTAGTGGTGGTATCAATATTTAAAGTATTAGAAATGAATGGACCGCGATCCAAATCATTGGTGTATAAAACTCTGAACTTAGTCACATCATTGTCACGGAATTTATCTAATAAACCATCCGTGATTTCCGCATTGGCACTGGCTAACAGTTCGCCTGTTACCGGATCAACCACATCATGCGCTAATATTTTGCCATTCATATAATTTTCAGGCACAACTAATTTGTTTAAACCTGATTTTTCTAATTGGCGAATATGTTTAGCCGTAATGCGACGACCCGTCTCAACCAATACTTTGCCATCTAATAAAATATCAAATGAAGCCAGTTCACCCCGTAAACGCTCGGGCACTAACTCCATTTCTACAGATTCATCACTTAAGTGAACCTGCGTTTTATCGAAGAAATAATCTAAAATTCCTTCGTTTTGCATACCTAACGCACGTAATAAAATCGTGGAAGGCAATTTACGGCGACGGTCAATCCGTACAAAGATTGAATCTTTCGGATCGAATTCAAAATCTAACCATGAACCACGATAAGGAATCACCCGCGCACTGTGTAATAATTTACCTGCGGTATTGGATTTGCCTTTATCATGTTCAAAAAACACACCTGGTGAACGATGTAATTGCGACACAATAACCCGTTCAGTACCATTAATAATAAATGTACCCTTATCGGTCATTAATGGCAGTTCACCCAAGTAAACATCTTGCTCTTTAATAGATTTAACGACTTTAGCTTCGACGGCTGCTTCTTTATCATAAATTACCAAGCGCAATTTTACGCGCAAGGAAGCAGCATACGTTAAACCGCGTAATTGACACTCTTGTACGTCAAACACTGGCTCAGCCAAGCGATAATCGACATACTCAAGCGCAACATAGCTATTATAACTAATAATCGGAAAAACAGAGGAAAACGCTGCATGGAGTCCCATGTCGCGTCGTTCTTGAACCGGCTTGTCCAATTGCAAGAACTGACGATAAGACTCCAACTGAATGGTGAGTAGGTCAGGTACTTCCAGAATCTGTGGTCGCTTCCCAAAATCTTTGCGGATTCGTTTCTTTTCGGTATAACTCAGTCCCATCGTTCTTCCTCACTGGAATCAGAATCTCGGCTATGAATAGCCACTGCTTTTAGACAAGCTTATCAAGCGACAAAAGGCCGACAGTACAAAATATACTGTCAGCCTGTAATATACAAACAGAACTAATCGCAGCGCAAAATAGTCCGACCTCAACCTTACTTGAGTTCGACAGTAGCGCCTGCGTCTTCCAGTTCTTTTTTGATTTTTTCTGCGTCTTCTTTGCTAGCACCTTCTTTAACAGTAGAAGGAGTACCTTCAACCATGTCTTTCGCTTCTTTTAAGCCCAGACCAGTGATTGCACGCACAACTTTGATAACGTTGATTTTGTTAGCACCGTGGCTAGTCATTACAACGTTGAATTCAGTTTGCACTTCTTCAGGTGCAGCTTCCACAGCCGCAGGACCAGCAGCGACTGCAACAGCAGCAGTAACGCCAAATTTTTCTTCAATTGCTGAAATCAGGTCAACGATTTCAGTTACGGTCATGTTGGCAAAAGTTTCCAACATATCTTCTTTTGTACAAGCCATTTGATTCTCCAAAACCTAAATCAGTAATCAGTCTACGCTAACGCCAGCGGCTTCAGCTTTCTGGTCACGCAATGCAGCAAGAGTGCGAGCGAATTTATCCAACGGAGCGCGCAGAGCAGCAGCCAAGGTAGCCAATGCTTGATCACGGGTTGGCAATTTCGCCAGACGTTCTAACTCAGCAGCCGGTAACATTTTGCCGTCAATAGCGACGAAACGAACTTGCAACTTATCGTTAGCTTTGTCTTTTAAGAAGTCTCTAATTAAGCGTGCGGCAGAACCCGGATCTTCTTGCGAAAACGCTAAGATCAGTGGACCTGTTAAACCGTCTTGGATACATTCAAAAGCGGTATCTTTAACGGCAATGCTCGCTAAATTATTCTTCACAACGCGTAAGTAAACACCATTTTTACGTGCGTTTTGACGTAAAGTGGTTAGTTGACCTACGGTTAATCCACGGTACTCAGCAGCAACCGCAGAATAAGCACTTGCAGCAACTGCGGCCACTTCAGAGATAATTTCTTTTTTCTCTTGTAGTGTTAATGCCACGTTATCTACTCCTGGTTTGGCGGATAAACCACCATTTAACATTCACTTAGCAACAACATTACTAAGTAATGAAACAGCGTCCCAAACCATATTACTGACTCGGGTAACGCCATCTACGCAGGTTCTCTACCTAAAAACTTAAGCAGAACTATTAAGCTTTACAGCGCCTGCGATCTTGGACGACATACAGCCTTGTATATCTTCATGCCTTGCGGCAGCCCTCATCCTTGAGAACCAAAAATTTGATTAATAGCTTAAAGAAGCAGTATCAACTGGCAAACCTGTACCCATAGTAGTAGAAACTGCTACTTTTTTCAGGTAAACGCCTTTAGATGTTGATGGTTTTAATTTAACCAAATCAGCAACTAATGCATTGATATTGCCAACTAGTTTGTCAGTATCAAAACCTACATTGCCCACTGAGCAATGAATGATACCGGCTTTATCAGTGCGGTAACGTACCTGACCTGACTTAGCATTTTTAACAGCCTCTGCTACGTTTGGTGTTACCGTACCCACTTTAGGGTTCGGCATTAAACCGCGAGGACCTAAAATTTGACCTAATTGACCAACTACACGCATAGCGTCTGGACTGGCGATCACAACGTCAAAGTCCATTTTGCCTGCTTTAACTTCAGCCGCTAAATCTTCAAAACCTACGATGTCAGCACCGGCCGCTTTAGCAGCTTCGACATTTGCACCTTGGGTAAACACTGCAACCCGTACAGTTTTACCGTTACCGTTCGGTAATACAGTAGAACCACGTACAACTTGGTCAGATTTACGCGGGTCAACGCCTAAATTAATAGCAACGTCAACACTTTCCACGAACTTAGCCGCAGGTAAAGTTTTTAAGGTGTCGATTGCTTCGCTTAAGCCATAAACTTTATTCGCTGGCAGGGCTGCACGAATGGCTTTTTGACGTTTAGTTAATTTTGCCATGTTACACACCCTCCACTTCTAAACCCATACTGCGAGCAGTACCCGCAATCGTACGCACCGCTGCATCCATAGATGCTGCTGTCAGATCCGGAGTTTTGGTTTTAGCAATTTCTTCTAATTGCGCGCGCGTCACTTTACCAACTTTATTACTGTTTGGTTTAGCGCTGCCTGATTTAATGCCTACTGCTTTTTTCAGTAAGACAGATGCAGGTGCAGTTTTTAAGACAAAGGTAAAGCTTTTGTCACTGTAAGCGGTAATAACAACAGGCGTTGGTAAGCCAACTTCGATGCCTTGTGTTGCTGCATTGAACGCTTTACAGAATTCCATAATATTTAAACCACGTTGACCCAATGCTGGACCAATCGGTGGACTTGGGTTTGCTTTGCCCGCTGGAACTTGCAGCTTAATATAGCCTATGACTTTCTTTGCCATGATGATTTCCTAAGTGTGGGTAATAACGCCGTCAGGCTTCCCTTAATTATCAAGTTTTTTCGACTTGATAAAATTCCAACTCAACTGGCGTTGAGCGACCAAAAATTTGTACAGCGACTAGCAAACGGCTTTTTTCGTAGTTCACTTCTTCTACTACCCCATTAAAATCTTTAAAGGGACCGTCTGTTACACGCACAATTTCACCGGCATCAAATAGAATTTTCGGACGCGGCTTTTCCGCACCTTCTTCTACACGACGCATAATAGTATCAACTTCTTTTTGCGTAATAGGCGCGGGTTTATCTGCTTTACCGCCGATAAAACCTAAGACTTTAGGAGTCTCTTTCACCATATGCCAAGTTTCATCATTCATTTCCATTTCGACTAACACATAGCCCGGGAAAAACTTACGCTCACTTTTACGCTTTTGACCATCGCGCATCTCAACCACTTCTTCAGTTGGCACTAAGACTTGACCAAATGAATCTTGCAAATCAAAACGCACAATGCGCTCTTCTAAAGAACGCTTAACTTGATTTTCAAAGCCTGAATAGGCTTGAACTACGTACCACCGTCTAGCCATTAAGCGCCTCCAAATAGGATTTTAACGCCATAGCCGAGAATGGTATCGACTATCCATAAAAAGATTGAAAGTACCAAAACAATAACCATAACAATTAACGTTGTCTGTAAGGTTTCTTGTTTAGTTGGCCAAACCATTTTACGAACTTCCATACGTGAATCACGTAGGAAACTAATGAGTTTTTGGCCTTGTCGAGTTGTGGATGCAATTGCGATTGCAGCGCCTGTTGTGACTAATAGACCCACTACACGCAACAATACTGAAACTGGCTCACCATTCCAGGTAGCGAAATAATAAAACCCCGCCATACCTGCAATTAACAAAATAACTGATAAGACTAACTTGACAGTATCGAGCGAGGAACTTTGCCCTTCAGTGTTTACAGACATTATTATTCAACTCATCTGCGGCTTGGATTAAATGATTTTGGATAATTGTTAGCAGTTCAAAAACTATCCATAACCATCTGTATAAGATGGCAGGCCAAGAGGGAATCGAACCCCCAACCTGCGGTTTTGGAAACCGCTGCTCTACCAATTGAGCTATTGACCTGTAGAGTGAAAAGGAGCAGGAGAACCTACTCCTTTTAAATTAATTAATGAGGATTACTCAATAATTTTAGCAACAACACCAGCACCGACAGTACGACCACCTTCACGAATAGCGAAGCGTAAACCGTCTTCCATCGCGATAGGATTAATCAGTGTGATGACTAATTTAACGTTATCCCCAGGCATGACCATTTCGGTGCCTTCAGGCAGTTCAACCGCACCGGTAACGTCGGTAGTACGGAAGTAGAATTGTGGACGGTAGCCCTTGAAGAATGGGGTATGACGACCACCTTCTTCTTTAGACAATACGTAAACTTCTGCTTCAAATTTAGTGTGAGGTTTGATTGAACCCGGTTTACATAAAACTTGACCACGTTCAACGTCATCACGTTTAGTACCACGTAATAACAGACCTACGTTGTCCCCTGCTTGACCTTGGTCTAACAGTTTACGGAACATTTCAACGCCGGTAACGGTAGTGGTTTGAGTAGGACGAATACCGACGATTTCAACGGTTTCACCTACTTTAACAATTCCACGCTCGATACGACCAGTTACTACCGTACCACGACCTGAGATAGAGAATACGTCTTCAACCGGCATTAAGAATGCACCGTCAATCGCACGCTCAGGTTCTGGAATGTAAGTATCTAAAGCTTCAATCAAGCGACCGATAGACGGCTCACCGATTTCAGATTGATCACCTTCTAAGGCTGCACGAGCAGAACCTTTGATGATAGGGGTGTCATCACCCGGGAAGTCGTAGCTGGATAACAGCTCACGTAATTCCATCTCAACCAGTTCTAATAACTCTTCATCGTCTACGAGGTCACATTTGTTCATGTAAACCACGATGTAAGGTACACCAACTTGGCGAGATAACAGAATGTGTTCACGCGTTTGTGGCATTGGACCGTCAGCCGCTGAACAAACCAAGATTGCGCCGTCCATTTGTGCTGCACCGGTGATCATGTTTTTAACATAATCCGCATGCCCTGGGCAGTCTACGTGGGCGTAGTGGCGGTTGTCTGATTCATATTCTACGTGCGCGGTTGAAATGGTAATACCACGTGCTTTTTCTTCCGGTGCTGCGTCAATTTGATCGTACGCTTTCGCTTCACCACCGAATTTACGAGATTGCACTACGGTCAACGCTGCGGTCAGCGTGGTTTTGCCGTGGTCAACGTGGCCAATTGTACCTACGTTTACGTGCGGCTTCGTGCGCTCAAATTTACTTTTTGCCATTCTGGTTAAACCCCTAAAAGGATCAATATTTTTGGTGCTCTTGGGCAGAATCGAACTGCCGACCTCATCCTTACCAAGGATGCGCTCTACCACCTGAGCTACAAGAGCGTAAATTTTTAAACGACTTAGCCACACACAATGGAGCGGGTGATGGGAATCGAACCCACACCATCAGCTTGGAAGGCTGAGGTTCTACCATTGAACTACACCCGCCTATTTTTTCATATTGCTAGCTTGAGCAATATGAATCCAGCTAAACGTGCAAACCAAATCAAAATGGTGGAGGGGGAAGGATTCGAACCTTCGAAGTCAGTGACAACAGATTTACAGTCTGCCCCCTTTGACCGCTCGGGAACCCCTCCAACGGGAAAGGGCTGCATTTTGCTGTAATGAGAGACCCTTGTCAATCTAAATTATGATTTATTTTATAAAATATTTAATTTTATTTGCATGTAAACATAAGCTAATAAAATTAGCGCCCTAAAGGTCCACGATCCGTATCAATTTTATAAATAAGATCAATGCTTTGATAAAGTCCCGTTTGCGCTTCTAATTTTAGATGACGATTGATTTGATAGGTCAGCACTAAACGCTGCATGGAATCAAATAAGCCCACAATATATTTCACATACAATTTAGGACCTAAACGTTTGCCTAATGCTAATTCGCTTTGTTGATAATCACCATTTTTCGCATTTAGCCCAACACTATCTAAGCCCAGTTTATTACCGATTTGCTGGGCTAAGCTATCGCCCCCTAAAACCCCAAGCCCCGTTATCGCTTGTAATACCAAGTTAGACTCACCACCGGTTAAGGCGGATAAAGGTCGCCCGGTTAATAAGTAACTTAAAATATCGGTTTGCGACATAGTTGGATTGGAGAACAGCGTGGATTCGGGCTTTTGTAGCGTACCACTTAACTCAATACCAACAGTGGCTTCTTCCTCAACTTCGCGTACAGCACGTACATCTAAACCCGGATTATCCATCGGTCCATTAAACAATAAACGCCCGCGTTCAATGGTCAGGTTTTGTCCGTAAGCCTTATAAACCCCATCGACCACGTTTAATACACCCTGCGCAATAATCACTTGTCGCGTATTGAGAATTTGCAAACGCCCATTCAGCTTGGCATCGACTCCGAAGCCTGAAAATTTAACGTTATTACCAACCGTTACGGTTACGTTAGGTTGAGTGATTATTGAATCATCAACCACTTGTTTAGGGCTGGCTTTTTGCGCAGGTGCTCGACGCCCAACGATTACCACATCATCAGATAGTTTATTAGCGGTAGGGGGTAATTCATTCAAGGTAATAATAGCTTCGGGAATATCCACATTACCCGTTATATTGACATGCTTTGGTGTGGCGGCAATCGCTAGATTAGGCGATACCCAAATTTGCGCCTCATAGGTATCCATAAGTTTTAGATTATTACCTTGCAAATTGACATCTGCTTGCCAATTGGCTAGATCAGCCAAACTAATCGTACCCGTCGCCGTTAAATTGCCATTGCCAGCACGCAGTGAACCGTTTAACGTGGCGCGATCTGCACCCACTGCTTGTAGCGTTAATTGCATATTGGTAAGTGTGGCACCTGTTTCTGGCAAATACACGCTACCATTAGTAAAACGCAACATTCCCGTAATGGCTGGGTACGGTAATGCGCCGCTAATCGTGAAATCGCTATTTAACTGCCCTTTTAATTGATCAATTTGCGGCGAGAATTTTGCCATCCAACCTATATCTGGCATATCAGTGGTAACACGCATATTTAAGCGATGTCGCCCATCCTGCGGCGATAACGTTACCTGCCCATCTGCGCGTATCTGCCCATAGGAACGTAACTCTAGTTGTGCTTGAATATCTAAATTACGGTCATTCAACTGTAAATGAGCTGAGGCGTTGTTGTAATTTAAGGTTTCTGTTTTGCCTTTAGCATCTTTAAACGTGATAGAACTATCTGGTAACCGGATCTGCACTTGAGCAACCGGCTTGCCGCCCCGTTGGGCAAACTGATAATCCGCATTAACTATACCGGGCAATTGTAGATCTTTAGGCAACCACGGTTTTGCCATCACCAAAGGCACACGCTGTAGACTGCCGTCAATACTCAATCCTGCTGTTTTTGACCAAGTGGGTTGAGCACATAGTTCGGCATGTTCTGCATTTACTAAACAAATCTGAGAACTGCTAAAACTCTGCGCCGACGCTTTGAGTTGAATAGTTTGTGTGGCTTGCCAATTCCCTGCACGCGTATCTCGTAAACTTAAATCTTGAATTACGCCCTGCCATTGATTATTTCGCCAGCCGCCATCTGCACTAAAAGCTAGCTTACCTTCACTGTGAGTAATGGCCGCCGTTAATTGATGATTTTCAATGCTGCCATTGCCTTTCAATTTTACGGCGTCCAGCAGATTAGTACCGGATTTCACCTTGGCTAATTCAGCATCTAAATTATAGCGATCTGCACCCGCTTGGCTTAACTGCGCCTCAATCTTCGCAATACTTAAATCCGCCATTTGGAAATTGCTTGCTGTACCGTCAATTAAATAACGCCCTCCAACATTACTTACGTTGGCATCCACTGCACCCAATCGATATTCTTTAAAGCGTAAGCGACTGCCTTTCACATCTGCTTGTACTTCGGGCTTAGCTAATGTGCCTTTAAAAGTTCCTTGCCCTTGCAAACTGCCTTCTAAACCTTTCCAGGCTTTTGCTAGATTTTTAGCATCCACTTTAAAGGCAACATCAAACGGCTCCATCACTTGCCCGTTAACATCTAAGCGATTATTAGCAGATTGCAGTACTAAATCCTGCGCAGACAACTTTTGATTTAACCAGTTTAAACGCCCTTTAGCGGTAATATCATAACCTTCTACACTGGCAGCCAGATTATTAATATCTACCTGCAGACGTGAGGCATCTGCCAAACCTTGTAATGTACCTGAACCTTTGGCTTTGCCTTTGATTTTGGGATAAAGCTGGTTTAAATTCGGCGCATCAATTTGCCAATCAACTTTTAACTCTTCACCCGCTTGCCCTTTAGCCAATAAACGATTCTGTCCAATTAAAGCATCTAAATCTTCAAATACCAGCGCCTTGCCATTCCATTGCCCTTTACCTTTCGCATCCACTGCATAATCGCGGACTTGCCCTTTAAATTTGGCAACATTTAACTTAATAAGCTTGTTTTGCTCAGACCACTGCCCAGTAGAGGTAACATCTACATCCACATCAGCGGGATAATCTTTTACAAACAATTGTGGTTTTATCGCCTGCCCCACAATATGCACAGTGTCCCACTTCAATCCCTGCTGCCAATCCACCTTGCCGCTGGCTTGTGCATTACCTGCTGCACCTTTCAAATTTAAGTTTTGCACCACAATAGTGTCAAAAGTACCGCTGGCTTTTAGTGCATATTGATACCGAGGGTATTGCGCGTATTGCCAATCACCCGTTAACTCCGTCTTATAGTTGCGTAGAAAACCGCTCAAAACGCCTTGTACCGTGCCATTTCCCCATTGCGCATGCTTGGCACTGGCTTTAAGCGCCAGATTTAAGGCATTGGGTTCAGTTGTACCAAACTCACCTTTAGTTTCAATATCGACTGTGCCGTAAGTATCGTAATATTGCCCCAGCAACTTATCAGTTTTGAAAACATGGTCAATTAAATGACCGTTTTGCACGCTTAAGTTACGAAAATTCAATGATCTATCGCTTAAGGGAATAGTCAAATCGCCAATCGTGCCATTAACATTTTCAACCTGAAATTCACCTACAGGTAACTTGCCCGTTACTTGCAAATTTTTTAGCACAATAGGTTGCGTCGCATTGGCTTGCCAAATTTCCAGCTCTTTAATATTCGATTGATCTACTAACAAATTCAAAGGCAGGGTTGCCGGTTTATCATCCACCGCAACATCACCGGCGGGTGGATCTTGTAAACGAATAATTAACTTATCTGTTTCTAAGGAATGAATTTGTACTGTTAGCGGCCAATGGGTTTCCACATTGTTTTTAATTTTGACGCCTTGCGCTTCAACAGACACCGTATCGTTATGCCAACGTAAGCGCGCTGTTGAAATGCCATCTAACAGTGCGCCGTTCGTTTCCTCAATTTCTAAGCCCGGTACAAAATGCTGAATATTTTTGGCAATAAATTTTGTGCCTGCGGATGACATAACAAAAAATGCCAACAATACCGCTATAAATAAAACAGCAAACAGTAAAACCGAGAGCGGACGAACTAACAGCGACTGTACGGGGCTTTTCACAAATCAGGCCCTAAACTAAAGTAAAAATGCACATCTTTTAAGTCATCAGTCGGCGAGGCAATATCAGCCCGAATTGGACCAATAGGTGATTTATAACGTACACCCGCCCCAATCCCTGTATGTAATTTAGGTTTAGTATCAAATGCATCACCCGCATCAATAAATGCAGCAGCAGACCATTTATCTTTTATAGGACGCTCGTATTCTACACTGGTAGTTAATACGTGTTTGCCGCCAATAACTGCGCCAGATGCTGATGTATCCCCCAACGAATCGGTATCAAACCCACGTACTGAATTCTGACCACCCGCAAAATAACGTAACGATACTGGAATACCATTTAAATCATTAGTAAAGGAAGCACCTGCTTTACCCTGTAAAAGCAATTTATCTTTATTCTCAAAAGTATGCAGTTTTTTAGCCGTTACTTCTGCTTGTAATAAACTTTGGCTACTTAAAACATTTTTGACCGAACCTTGTAATTGAGCTTCTAAGCGCCAATCTTTGGTTGGATATAAATCATCATCTTTTTTAGTTTTCTTAACACGAATGCCTGCCAAGGTTAAATAAGTATTGTCTTTGACATTATCAACCGTGATCGACTCATTGACGTACTTAACATACATTTTTTGCTGCCAATCCGAATCAGTCCTGCGATTATAATTAATGGCGGTGTTAATACCGTTTACCTTAACCCCATTGGAATCCATTTTTTCTAGCGATAAAGTACCATCCACATATTCATGTTCTGGATTATGTAACGGCACACGATACACAAAGTCCACCGCTGATTTGTTTTGTCCTAAACGTAGGCGGCTAACAAACTTATGCCCTTTTTTATTGACCCAGCGTATATCCATACGCATGGTCGTGCGGAAACCATTATCGGAGGCAAAGCTTAGTGCTGATTCGTTTTGTTCTGTGACAATTGCAGGACCACAATCTGTTCCAGATGCGCTATTACCATCCGTGGCATCCCGTCCATTCGCACCATAACCCAATGCCCAAACATAGCGATAACGTTTACACCGAGCTGTATCAATGGTTACAGGTACAACGCCATCCTTGGCATCTTTGAGTTGTGGTAAAACATCGACATTGCGGTAATAACCACTTTTATCTAATAAACCGCGTTGTTTACGAATTGCATCCACATCGTAATAATCGCCTTGCTTTACCCGAATAAAGCGCTTTAGATGCTTATCGTCTAATACGGTTTGTGCAACGCTGACCGTACCCACCTTATAACGCCGACCTGTATTAAAATTTAAGGTGATCCACGCTTGGCGTAAATCTGGGTCAATTTTAACTTCTTTCGTTAAATATTCAGCTTCAAAAAAACCTAAATTACTGGCAGTACGCCCTAAGTTGGTTTTGTAATCTTCGTATTTTTGTTGGATTAATACCTCGCCCGGTTGATAAGGCGGCTTCGCTAATAGTTCTCGAAACTCTTTTAAATTACGCCCCTCACCGTCGACTTGCACCGCCACAGTACTCACCATAATAGGTAAACCCGGCTGTACACCAATATCTAATACCCAGCAATTATTTTGCACACTCGGCGTTACTGTAAAACGTGCATCATAATAACCCATTGCTTCCGCACCTTGTTGCAATTTGGGTTCAGCCGCTTCAACTAAACGCTGCATACGGGCTTGACTAGCATTACATTGTAAGCCGCGCATCGGCGGCATAAAGGCTTTTAGATTTTCTTGTAGCGCTGCATCGCCCCCGTGAAAGTTCACTTTAATAGGCGATTCTTTTTTGGCCGCTTCCGCTTTGGAATTCTGCTGAAAAAAAGCAGCCATAGCAGACTGCCCTAATCCCAAAATCACAATTCCAACGATCCAGTTATGCTTCATGCGGCCTCCACGCCTTTATATCATTGTTCAAATACCCATCGAAGAATGGCATCTTGGATGAGGCGACCACTACCGGGAGCTTCTGCCCCATTATGCTGAATCACAATGACCATACGCTTACCCGAGCGCGTTAACATATACCCAGCAATGGCGGTTACATCTTTCAACGTGCCGGTTTTTAAGTGACTACGCCCTTTCATATCATCCCGATGAAAACGATGCGCCAATGTACCGTCTTCACCTAATAACGGCATAGAAGCCATAAACTCAGGCATATAAGGATCACGCCACGCTGTTTCCAGCAATTGCCCCAATTGTAAAGCGCTTACCCGCTCATTGCGTGATAAACCTGCGCCATTATCAATCACTAAGCCAGTGGTATTAATACCTTCATCCGCCAATAGTTGTAGAACAGCTTGCGCCCCTTTACTAGGGGTAGCAGGTTCACCGCCTATTTTTCCTCCAATACTTAGCAATAATTCACGCGCCATGACATTATTACTGTATTTATTAATAAAGCGAATTTGTTCCCCTAGGGTACGTGACTCCAACGTATGTACTAATACATCACCTGCTTGCACCACACCTGTTTTTAAGCCACCTGTCAGCGTACCGCCTTGTGATTGCCATACATCCCGAAAAGCATTAAATACATGTTCCTCAGGTGAAGCAGAGGCCAAACGCATAATAAAATTTTTGCCGCAACCGCTAGAGTAACTGCCTGATACTTTAGCGTTATTTTGGGTAATAACAAACTTAGGTAGGTAATGTATTTTTTGGCAACCTCCACTAACATAACTGACATTATTTTCAATATTTAAACGTGGATTTTGTGGAAACGAAATAATATTAACACGTTTATTAAAATCATCTGCTTCAAATAAAAAGCGTGTGCCCTGAAAATTAAACATTAAAGCGGAAGGCAACGCATTATAAATCTTAGTCGGTTCATCATCGAAATTAGTGGCAGGCTCATTGGATAAATCAAAGTAACTATTATCCACAACCAGATTACCGTGAATTTCGCGCAAACCTTTCAAGCGTAAATCATGCAACAATTGCCAAAACGATTCGTCTGTTAAAAATGGATCGCCGTAACCTTTTAAAATTAAATCGCCAAGCAAAATGCCATCTTGTACCTGCCCTCGTATCCAAACTTGGGTTTTCCACGTCCAATTAGGGCCTAATAACTTTAACCCCGCCCATGTGGTTAATAGTTTCATGGTTGAAGCAGGATTACGCGGCACGCTTACGTTATGCACCACCAACGGCTTATCCGCGCTTAAATCACGCACATATACGCTTAAGTTAGCAGTGGGCGCTTTGGTTTCAGCAATTAAAGCTTGAATATTGTCTGGTAAACCTGCAATTGGCTGCTCTGCACGTACCAACGCTAATTCAGCCGGTTGCGGTGCGCCTACAGGAATACGCAAACCTGATTGCGCGTGTGCAATACCAATAAGGCTTAAGCTGAATAAGCCTAAACCCAACAAGAATTTATGATTCATTACCTAAGAATTAGCCCAAAATAACATCAATGTAACAACCCTCAAATCGCATCCAGTACTAACACATGAATGCCTGTAGCGTTGTATTCCCATTTCAAATCAAAATCATATAAACGCATGGCATAAACTCGAGGCACGTTCGTTGTCTGTTGATACGACGGACGTGGATCTTGCTGCAAAATTTGCGTAATTAAACGCTGTACATCTACACCCCATTGCGCTTGTTTATGCTGACATTGTTGTAATGCTAACGCAGTAAAGCTGACTGCTTGAAGAACGGCGGGCGCTTCATTCGCAAAACCTGCCGTAGCCTGTGGCACAGCATCGGCATACGGAATATAAGGCTTAATATCCAATATTGGTGTGCCATCCAATAAATCACAGCCTTGTAACTCTAAGCGAATCGTGCCGTTTTGAATATTAATAGATGTTAATGCCGCCACCGATAAACCAATCGGATTCGGGCGGAATGTAGAGCGTGTTGCAAATACACCTAAGCGCTTATTACCACCCAAGCGCGGCGGGCGCACCGTCGGATGCCAGCCTTGTTGTTGCGTGGCATGAAAGACAAAAATAAGCCAAATATGTGAAAATTGCGTTAAGCCGCGAACGGTATCCGCCTGATTAAAGGGAGGTGTTAGTGTCAAACTCGCCCGCGCTTCGGTCACTAAACCCGGCTGGCGAGGAATACCAAATTTTTCCTTATAGCAGGACTGAATAAAGCCGATTGGCTGAAATTGAAATTGCATAATGACTCAAAACCCGCGTAAGCCCGCATTGTACCTGAATCATTCATACCGAAAAAAGCGCCCTTAACATTAAAAACTGATAAGGGCTTAAAGAGAAGCAAGTGTGTAGAAAGTAGCGCTATCCGTGAGGGATAAACGCCACTTGAGATCAAGACGTTAAAGCAACTTAGCGATTCCGTACAAAACGACGTACTTCAGCTAAGTGGCGGCGACTAACTTCCAGTTGATCTTTGACATTATCTAAAATCACTTGAGTACGCCCTACTGACGATTTAGATAAGCCTGAAATTGCAGACTTAGAAACCAACGCATTGCGGTGAATACGAATAAAACGATCTGATAAATCGGTTTCTAAGGATTTCAACGATTCTTCAATAATTACTTCGCCTTTTTTGTGGCGCACCGTTACATATTTTTGGTCAGCTTGGAAGTAAACCACATCCTCAATCGGAATCAGTTCTAAATTTCCACGCATCCGCGCACAAATGTGTTTACGAGCCATCGAACGATTCCCTTCCCGGTTCTCCAGCGCTTCTAAACGTTGCGCACGGTTTAATGAACGGGCTTGTTCCAGACTTTGTAATAATTGTTCTTGTCTAATCGGTTTCATAAGATACCCTGTTGCTTTTGTTGAAAACGCTTCTAAAGCATATTCACCATACGCTGTGGTGAATATTACGGCTGGTGGTGTATCCATACCTGACAAATGACGAGCGGCTTCTAGACCGTCCATCGCAGGCATTGAAATATCCATCAACACAATATCTGGTGTATGGCGTTCCGCCATCATGATTGCTTCCACTCCATCCTCGGCTTCCGCACAGACGACATATTCCGCCTGATTGGCTAATAAGCCTTTAATACGCTCGCGGGCATATTCCTCATCATCAACAATCAAAACTTTGAGTGACATAATTCTTCTTACTCCTTAGGAATGGAAAACGAGACACGGTACTGCTGGGCACTTTTTTGTATTCTCAAATTAGCCCGGTCTCCATAAGCCAGCTTTAAACGATCCACCATATTTTCTTGTGCAATATGATTGCCTTTCTGGTGCGTGCTGACGCCTTCGGGCGGGAGTGGGTTGGTGATAGACACGTCCAAGTGATCACCCGCATCATACAAACTGATACCTAACAAGCCACCATCCTTGCGTGGCTGGATGCCATGATAAATAGCGTTTTCCACTAGAGGTTGCAGTAACAACGGTGGAATTGGCATATCCATCGGTAAAGAATTACGATCCATGTCCCAAGCTATCGTCAAACGCCGAGGGCCAAGCCGCAATCCTTCCATCCGTAAGTAACGTATAGTCAAATCCAGCTCTTCTTGCAGACTGATTCTTGACCTACGGTCGAGAGTCGTTCGCATAATGTCGGCTAAATCTAGAATGGCATCTTCCGCACGTTGCGGTTCTTTATGCACCAAATGTGCAATAGTATTTAGACTATTAAATAAAAAATGGGGACGCATTCTAGATTGCAACGCGCTGTATTTCGCTTCGGAATCTGCCTCAACGGTAGCTTCCCACTGATGCTGTATGTAAAAGTAACGTAATGCGACCAACGATATGCCTAAACCAATGATTAAATTTTTTAGAACGAACAACATATCTTGGTAAAATTTGTTCTCGGTTTCGACCGCAGGTTTTAAAATATTAATGCCTAAAAAAGAAGCCATTAATATAAAACTTGCAACGACCACTAACACAATTACTGTGGTTTTTGTCACCGAGGGTGTATGCATTAATTTACTAATAAAACAAATGCTCAGGGTAGAGGCTAACGCCACCCATTGCACAAACAATGAATGTAAACCTAAGGCGGTTGGGAAACTGCTTAACTCTTTTGTGGCGGCTAATGCCAAAATTATCGCAATCAATTCTGCTATGAGAATTACGCGTAATAAGGTTTTAGCTCCACACAAATTAGGTAAATAACCTAATGTTTTTCCATTATATGACGGCATTTTTTGCTCTCAATCAGGGGTATATAACATTGATTTCAATGCTAGAATCCTGACCCAGTCTAAATACATTTATAGTTTTTGTTATTTCCTGACCTGCTTTAGCAGGTTGAGCCCAGTTTTTAACTGCTTATTGTTTTATCCTTGCCCTCTCAAGAAGGCTGCGTTTTTAATTCTTCCACAATGTGTTAATGTCTGGCAACTTCTTTTAACAACCTGATGAAAATTCAACATTAACTCATGAGCGATCAGCAACCAGATAGCGTTAAGGATAAACCTTGGGGTGGCCGTTTTAGCGAATCCACCGATGCCTTTGTTGAAGAATTTACCGCCTCCATTAACTTTGACAAGCGTCTTTATAAGCATGATATACAAGGCTCACGTGCCCATGCGCAGATGCTTGGCAAAGTGGGTATATTGAACAACAATGAAGTTGAACAAATCCTTAGCGGGCTTGATGCTATTGAAAAAATGGCAGACAACGGTGAATTAGAATGGAAAGTCTCGTTAGAAGATGTGCATATGAATATCGAAGCACGTCTAACAGATCGCATTGGTATCGCTGGAAAAAAACTGCATACCGGGCGTTCACGCAATGACCAAGTTGCCACCGATGTACGTTTATGGTTACGTGAGCAAGTAGACGGTATTAGCCATGAATTACGCCGCCTACAACGCGCCTTGGTCGAAGTCGCCGAACGCGAAGTGGATACTATTTTACCCGGCTTTACTCACTTACAAGTTGCACAACCGATTACCTTTGGGCATCACATGCTAGCATGGTTTGAAATGCTGCAACGCGATTGGGAACGCTTACAAGATTGTCGGAAACGGATTAATGTTATGCCGTTAGGGGCTGCCGCATTAGCAGGTACAACCTATCCGATTGATAGGGATTACACGGCTCAATTATTAGGCTTTGATCGCCCTGCACGTAATTCCTTAGATGCGGTCAGTGATCGGGATTTTGCGATTGAATTTAATGCAGCCGCTGCCTTAATCATGATGCATTTATCACGTTTTTCTGAAGAATTGATTATTTGGACATCCGCACAGTTTGATTTCATTCGCTTGCCTGATCGCTTCTGTACTGGCTCATCTATTATGCCGCAGAAGAAAAATCCGGATGTACCCGAATTAGTGCGTGGCAAGAGTGGGCGGGTGTTTGGGCATTTATTTGCATTACTCACATTAATGAAAAGTCAGCCCTTGGCTTACAACAAAGATAACCAAGAAGACAAAGAGCCGCTATTTGATACGGTGGATACCTTGTTAGGCAGTTTGCGGGCATTTGCCGATATGATGCCACACGTACAACCGAAGAAAGACAAAATGCGGCAAGCTGCGATGCAAGGCTTCTCAACCGCTACTGACTTAGCCGATTATTTAGTGCGTAAAGGCTTACCCTTCCGTGATGCACATGAAGTCGTAGGCAAAGCCGTGGCGTTGGGGGTGGCAACACAGCGTGATTTAAGCGCCATGACTTTAGGCGAATTACAGAGCTTCTCTAGCGTTATTGAAGAAGATGTATTTACCGTGTTAACCCTAGAAGGGTCAGTCGCCGCGCGTGACCATTTAGGGGGTACAGCACCCAATCAAGTCCGCAAACAAGTTGAAATTGCCAAGCAATTAATTGCTTAACTAACAAAGGGGCTAATTGCCCCTTTTTTGTGGATTTAGCGTGTATTATTCAAATTGGTCTGATTTGAAAATGCTTAAAAATACTAAGATACCTGCCCCCACAGTAATGGCAATATCAGCAACATTAAACGTGGCAAAATGGTAATTCTCTTGCATAAAGGGAATATCAAAGTAAATATCAATAAAATCAATTACTTTTCCATAAAGCAAGCGATCAATTAAATTGCCAATCGCGCCACCCAAGACCAAACTTAAGCCGACGGCAACCCACGTTTGATTACGGCGTAACTTACGCAACCAGCCAATAATGAAAATACTGACGGCAATGGCCAAAATGGCAAATAGCCAACGTTGTGCTCCGCCTAAATTCGCCAGAAAACTAAAAGCCGCGCCTTCGTTATAGGCTAGCGTTAAATTGAAATGCGGAAATACTTCGACCGGTACACCAAATTCTAAATTGGCTTCTGCCATCCATTTGGTTAATTGATCAACCGCAATTACCACCGCAGATAGCCATAACCAACCCAACATGCCGTGCTGTGCCGACTCAGAAAGCGAACGAAAACTACGCATACTGTCGAACCTCACCCGCTCCTTCAATATTTTCAATACAGCGACCGCATAACTCCGGATGTTCGCTGTATGAACCAACATCGGCGCGATGATGCCAACAACGTACACATTTTTGCGCACTTGCTGCACCTACTTTAACCCACAAGTTTTCCATCACTTCCACTGCACCTTCCGGTTTAGCGCTTACATCATGTAAACGAGCATCTGAGGTAATGAATACAAAGCGTAATTCATCGCCTAACTTAGTTAATGCGTTGCTGCCTTGAGCCTGTGGATAATACAAATCCACCTCTGCCTCTAAACTAGCACCAATAACACCTGCCACGCGTAACGCTTCTAATTGCTTAGAGACTAATTCACGCACTGTAAAAATATAATTCCACTCATTCGCCGAAATACTATCATTGGCATTCAAACCAAATAAGCCATCATACCACTCGGTAAATAACACCATTGCTGGCTTTTCACCGGGTAAATGCGACCAAATTTCCTCGGCGGTAAAGCTTAGGATGGGATACATCCAGCGCACCATTGCATTTAAAATATGCCAAGCAGCGGTCTGGGCAGAACGCCGCCCTACACTATTGGCTTGCATGGTGTATTGCCGATCCTTGGTAATATCCAAAAATAAGCTACCTAATTCTACCGTACAAAAATTTTGTAATTCCTGTGCAATCAAATGGAACTGGAAACGATCATACGCTGACAAAATACGGGCTTGCGTTTGCGCAGCTTGATCGACAATCCAACGATCTAACGCCAACATATCGCTAGGCGCGACCACATCTGTTGCTGGATTAAAATCATTTAAATTCGACAGCAGAAAGCGTGAGGTATTGCGAATGCGGCGATAAGCATCCGCCGTCCGTTTCAGAATTTCATCAGAAACCGACATTTCTTTGCTGTAGTCAGTGGATGCCACCCATAAGCGCAAAATATCAGCGCCCAGTTTATTGGTAACCGCTTGCGGCTCGACGATATTGCCCTTGGATTTGGACATTTTCTCGCCTTTTTCATCCACCGCAAAACCATGCGTTAATACGGTACGATACGGTGCTTCGCCGCGTGTCCCAATCGCACTGAGCAAAGACGATTGAAACCAACCACGATGTTGATCCGAGCCTTCTAAATATACATCTGCGGGAAATCTTAATTCAGGGCGACGCTCTAATACCGCCGCATGCGTAACACCCGAATCAAACCACACATCTAAGGTGTCTTGTACTTTATCGTACTGAGACGCATCTGCACCTAATAATTCTGCGGGCTGTAGTTTAAACCACGCATCAATACCTTCTTGTTCAATGCGTTGTGCGGCGGCTTCAATCAATTCAGCCGTTTGTGGGTGTAACTCGCCGGTTTCTTTATGTACAAATAAAGCAATTGGCACACCCCACGTCCGTTGCCGTGAAATACACCAATCGGGGCGATTTGCTACCATGCCCTCAATTCGAGCTTTACCCCAATCCGGTACCCACTTCACGCCTTGAATTGCATCTAACGCTTGGCTACGTAAGCCATTTTGCTCAAGGCTAATAAACCATTGTGGCGTTGCACGGAAAATAAGCGGGGTTTTATGCCGCCAACAATGCGGGTAACTGTGACGTAATTTATCCGCGTGTAATAACTTACCGTGTTCGCGCAACACTTCTAACACATGTGGATTGGCCGTATGTACCGATTCGCCCGCAAACAATTCTGTATTAGGTAGAAATGTACCATCACCGGCTACGGGATTATCCACTGCCAAGTCATAACGCTTACCGACCACATAGTCTTCTTGACCATGCCCCGGTGCAGTATGCACAGCGCCTGTGCCTGCGTCAGTGGTAACGTGTTCACCTAAAATGACAGGCACTTGACGCGCATAAAACGGATGCTGTAACTGCAAACCTTCTAAAGCTGCGCCATTAAAACGCGTGACTACTGCATAATCGGTTATACCTGCGCGTTGCATGACCGATTCATACAAGGCTTCAGCTAAAATTAAATGCTCATCACCGGTTTGCACTAACACATACGTTAGTTCTGGATTCAAGGCAACCGCTTGGTTCGCTGGTAATGTCCACGGCGTGGTTGTCCAAATCACTACCGATACATTAGCTTTATTCGCAGCGTCTGGTACACGTTTGGCTAAATCGTCGGTGTCCACGACACTAAAACGTACATCAATTGAAAATGAGGTTTTATCCGCATATTCAACTTCGGCTTCTGCTAACGCAGAACCGCAATCGGTACACCAATGCACAGGCTTCGCACCCTTATGCAAATGTCCATTGGTCACAATCCGTCCTAAGGCTCGCACAATATCCGCTTCGGTTTGGTAGTTCATGGTCAGATAAGGGTTATCCCAATCGCCCAATACCCCTAAACGTTTGAAATCTTTACGCTGTAAATCCACTTGTTCGGCTGCGTAAGCGCGGCATTCTTTACGAAACTCAAACGCATCCACTTTAACGCCTGCTTTACCCACTTTCGCTTCTACTTTTAATTCAATGGGTAAACCGTGGCAATCCCAACCGGGTACATACGGTGCATCAAAGCCACTTAAGGTTTTACTTTTGACAATGATATCTTTCAGCACTTTATTAACCGCATGCCCAATATGAATACTGCCATTTGCATAAGGTGGTCCATCATGCAAGATAAATTTAGGGCGTCCAGCGGCAAATTCACGTAATTGATGATAGACTCGCGCGTTTTCCCATTGGGTAAGCATGGCAGGCTCGCGCTTGGCTAAATCGCCACGCATAGGAAAATCCGTGGTGGGCAAGTTAAGGGTATGCTTGTAATCCGTCATTGTCATTCCTGGTCATATTTCACAGGCGATTCCCTGCATTTAAACGCAACAGAGAATAGCAATTTTTTAGGGAAAACCGATAGAGTTAAAGTACTTTAAAGCTAGATTAAGATTTCAGATATAATCTTTTCCGATACTTAAAGATCAGTTCCTAGGGCAATCATTATTTTATAAGGGTACTCTCGCATGTCTTCTAAAACCATAACATTAGCGGCGCTGCTCTGCTGCGGTTTATACGCATCGCAGCGTGTATTAGCCGAAATAGAATTTAAATCCGCTCCCGCCAATGCCAGTCAATCGGCTATTACGGATGCCAATTCTACAAAAACACCGGAAACCACTGAAACTAAACCTAATCCGGTCACACTTAGCACACCTGCTAATGCGAGCAATCTGGAATTGCCAACAACTATCCCTGTTACAGGCGATATAGACCCGCGCGCTAAAATTAAAAATGCGGTTGTTAAAGTCCATATTGTAAAACATAACTACGAGATTACCTCACCGTGGAATTCCGATAGCCAGAAAGGCTCTGGCTCTGGTTTAATCATTAAAGACAACTTAATTCTAACCAATGCGCATGTGGCAGCCGATGCGACTTTTCTCGAAGTACAGCGCCACGGTGAAACCAAACGCCATGAAGCGGAAGTGGTTTATATCTCACATGCATCTGATTTAGCCCTATTACGTACCAAAGATCCAAACGTGTATAAAGATATAACCCCATTAGAATTGGGTGATTTACCGAAAACTCAAGCCCCCGTCGAAGTTTATGGTTTTCCAATCGGCGGCAATACCTTAAGCGTTACACGTGGCGTAGTCTCACGTATCGAAAAACAAAATTATGCGCATACAGGTGAAAATTTAATCGCTATTCAAGTAGATGCGGCAATCAACTACGGGAATAGTGGTGGCCCGGTAGTTTCAGATGGCAAAGTGGTTGGGGTTGCGATGCAGTCTGGTATCTTAACCGAAAACATTGGTTATATGATTCCGACCCCGATTGTGAACCACGTGTTAAACGATATTAAAGATGGCAAAGTGGATGGTTATGGCTTCCACGGCTTCTTAACTCAGTCGTTAGATAACCCTGCCATGCGCCGTAAATACGGTTTAAATGACGAACAAACCGGTATTTTAGTACATAAAGTGTACGCCAATTCACCGGCTACCAACAAAATTCAAATTGGTGACATTGTTACTCAGATTGATGGGCATAAAATCGAAAATAATGGCACGGTTGAATTCCGCCCCGGCGAATTCATCGACCATACGCATTATATTGATATGCATCAGATTGGTGATAATTTAAACATTACCGTAATTCGTAATGGCGAAACCAAAGACATTGCTCTGCATTTAGACAAGGCTGGACAAGAATATTTATTGGTTAAACCGAAGCAATACGACAAACAACCCACGTATCTTATTTTTGGTGGCTACATTTTCATGCCATTGAATCAAGATTTGGTGGATTCAATGGAAAACTTACCGGCTCGTATTGGCGCGTTAACTTACGAAGCACCGGATGAAAAACGTAGCGAAGCCGTATTACTCACTAAAGTGCTTCCGGCCGATATTAATAAAGATCATCATCAAGATACAAATTTAGTTGTAGAAAAAATCAATGGTGAACCCGTAAAGAATTTTAACGATTTCTATACTAAACTTCAGAATTCAACCGACGATTTTATTACCTTATCGACCTCAGACGATTACCAAATTATTATTGACCGTAAAGAAGCCATTTCGCGTCAACCCAAAATTTTGGCGCAATACGGCATTGCAAATGATCGTTCTAAAGATTTAGGTAGTAACCTTGTTGCAACACCCGCGCCGACTAATGGCGATGCAACCCCCGTTAGTCAAACCCAAAAAACTGATACGCCTATGTCGGCTGTCAGTACACAACCGCAGAGGTAAGTAACGTATTCATGCCCATACGCCCCCTTCCTACTCATTTAATCAATCAAATTGCAGCGGGTGAAGTTGTCGAACGTCCCGCCTCAGTTGTGAAAGAATTACTGGAAAATGCACTAGATGCTGGCGCAACCAAAGTAACGATTGATATAGAGCAAGGGGGCGTAAAGCGTATCCGGCTACGGGATAATGGCGACGGTATTCCACATGCGGAGTTAGCCTTAGCCTTGAGCCGCCACGCTACCAGTAAAATCGCTAGTCTCGAAGATTTAGAGCAAGTGCGTAGCTTAGGTTTTCGTGGTGAAGCCCTACCCAGTATTGCTTCTATTTCACGGCTGATTTTAAGCTCAAGACACAAAGAAGCTACGCAAGGCTGGCAATTATACGGTGATGGGCAAGAAGTGTTTGGTGAACCAGAGCCTAGCGCTCACGCCATTGGGACAACTGTGGATGTTGCGGATTTATTTTTCAATACACCTGCACGTCGTAAATTTCTGAAAACCGAAAAAACCGAATTCGGGCACATCGAAGAAGTGGTTCGTAAACTGGCATTAAGTCGTTTTGATGTCAGCTTTCACTTAAATCACAATCAAAAACCGGTTTTAGTATTACCGCAGATTGATGAGCACCTTAGCGCCGAACGCCGTATTAGCGAACTCTGTGGGCAAGAATTTACTCAAAACAGCATTAGCCTCGACTATACAGCAGCAGGTTTAAAACTCTGGGGGTGGATTAGCTTACCTACGTTTTCCCGCTCACAACCCGACTTACAATATTTTTATGTAAACGGTCGCGTCATTCGCGATAAGTTTGTTACACATGCGCTAAAACAAGCTTATCAAGATGTGATGTATCACGGTCGCTATGCCGCCTTTATTTTATTTTTAGAGCTTGATCCGCAATTAGTCGATGTCAACGCGCATCCTACTAAGCAAGAAGTACGCTTTAGGGAAAGTCGCTTAGTGCATGATTTTCTGGTCAAGGCGGTTAGCCAAGCCTTAGCGGATATACGCCCCGTTACTGCTCACAACACTCTAACTGAACAAGTTGCTAGTGTTGCAACGGGTGTTACTCATACATCAACTAGCGATGAGTTTTTGAAGGATACTTTCCATACAACTTCGCAATCGGCAGCGCAGGCTACTACCGCACGTATGGGGACATATTTTGCGCCACAGCAAGCCCGCTTACATATGCCGGTACGTGAGCAATTGGCGGTTTACCAACAGCTTTATAAGCCCATCAGTGAACCGCTTGCTTCAACCGCTGAACAGTCGCCTATTGCCGACATCGCACCACAGCTCACGCAAATAGGTGATGATATACCCCCGTTGGGGCACGCCTTAGCGCAATTACATGGCATTTATATTCTGGCGCAAAATGCAGAAGGCTTAATTTTAGTGGATATGCACGCTGCCCACGAGCGCATTACCTACGAGCATTTAAAACACAGCCATAGTCAAGCCGTATTACGCTCGCAACCCTTATTATTACCAATTAGTATCAGCTTAAGTAAAAAAGAAGCGGATTTTGCCGAAACGCATTTAAGCGAGTTCCAACAACTGGGTTTTGAATTAGACCGAATTGGTTTAGATAAACTGACGATTCGCGCTGTACCCAGTTTATTAAAAGAAGCGGACGCCGAACGGTTAGTCAAAGACGTGTTAGCCGATTTCATCGCACAAGGCTCAAGCCAACGTATTCAACAAGCCACTCAAGCAATTTTGGCAACTATGGCTTGTCACGGTGCAGTACGTGCAAATCGCAAGCTGAGTATTCCTGAAATGAATGCGTTATTACGCGATATGGAGCGTACCGAACGTAGTGGGCAATGTAATCATGGACGACCCACTTGGGTTGCGTTTAATCTTGAGCAATTAGACAAACTATTTTTGCGTGGACGCTAATGCCTAAAGCTATTTTTCTGATGGGTCCCACCGGCAGTGGCAAAACGGATTTAGCCATTGAATTGTATAAACGCTTTCCCGTGGAAATTATCAGTGTCGATTCTGCCTTGGTCTATAAGGGTATGGATATTGGCACAGCCAAACCCGACGCAAGCACATTGCAACAAGCGCCGCATCGGTTAATTGATTTTTTAGACCCTAGCCAAGCTTATTCTGCCGCTGACTTTCGGGCAGATGCCTTACAAGCAATGGCAGAGATTAGCGCTCGTGGCAAAATTCCCCTATTGGTCGGTGGGACAATGCTGTACTTTCGGGCTTTAGAATACGGCTTATCTGAACTGCCGAAAGCCGATCCCGCCATACGTGCCAAACTTGATGCTGAAGCCGCTGAACACGGTTGGCTAAGCTTACATCAGCGTTTACAACAACTTGACCCCGTTGCCGCACAGCGTATTCACCCCAATGATCCGCAACGCTTGCAACGGGCGCTAGAAGTCTATGAATTAACAGGTAAATCCTTAACCGAATTACAACAAGCCATGTGGCAAGAAACTTGCCCTTATGACTTATTAAAAATCGCCTTAATTCCCGACAATCGCGCGTGGTTACATCAACGTTTAGCACAACGTTTTGATGTCATGTTAAGCCTAGGTTTAATTGAAGAAGTAAAACGACTCTGGACACGCGGCGATTTAGATGTAAACTTACCCGCTATCCGTGCTGTAGGGTATAGACAAGTGTGGGACTATTTAAATGGTAAATTAGACTACACTCAAATGCGGGATCGTGCTATTGTCAGCACGCGGCAGCTTGCTAAACGCCAAATGACTTGGTTACGTTCCGAAACTAATATTTCCGTGTATAATCCCGAGGAATATAGCCTTTCATCGCTTACTAGCAACGTTTTGACGTTTATTGGCGGATAGACGGATATGTCCGACAAGCTGGCATTGTGTGACAGTACTAAACTGATAAGCTTTTAGGCGTCGAAGGAAAAGCGACTGGCTCACCGGACCTTTATTGTTAAGGCGTTGAGACCATAACAACCACAAACCCGAGAATTATTTTTAGGAGAAGCTCATGTCGAAAGGGCACACTTTACAAGAACCCTTCCTTAATGCCTTGAGAAAGGAACGGATTCCTGTCTCTATCTATCTGGTCAATGGTATCAAACTACAAGGGCATGTGGAGTCATTTGATCAGTTTGTTGTTTTATTGGGCAACACTGTAAGTCAATTAGTGTATAAACATGCTATTTCAACTATCGTGCCTGCTCGCCCGATTAAATTAGCATTAGCGCCAGAATAAGAAGTTAGCATTTGGAACTATTTGAGCGTCCCAGAGGCGGCGAACGAGCTGTCCTTGTTCAGGTCAGTTTCAACACGCATTCTACCCCGCAAGATGAACAAGAGTTTATAGAACTCGCCCGCTCGGCTGGTGCAGATGTTGCCAGCCTTGTGGTTGGTGCGCGCCATTCGCCAGACCCGCGTTATTTTATTGGCAGCGGCAAAGCCGAGGAAATTCGTGATCTGATTCAAGCCGAAAACGCTAATCTAGCCATTTTCGATCATACTTTATCCCCTGCTCAAGAACGTAATTTAGAACGCTTACTGCAATGCCGTGTGTTAGACCGCACCGGTTTGATTCTGGATATTTTTGCGCAGCGGGCGCGTAGCCATGAAGGTAAATTGCAAGTTGAACTGGCACAGTTAAAGCATTTATCCACCCGTTTAGTACGAGGTTGGACTCACTTAGAGCGGCAAAAAGGCGGAATCGGTTTACGCGGACCGGGTGAAACCCAGTTGGAAACTGACCGTCGTTTAATTGGTGAGCGTATTAAGCAAATCAATAAACGTTTGGAAAAAGTGCAAAATCAGCGAGAGCAAGGGCGGCAATCGCGCAAAAAGTATAATATTCCAACCGTATCCCTAGTAGGTTACACCAACGCGGGCAAATCGACTTTATTTAATGCTCTAACACAAGCCGATGTATACGCGGCAGATCAACTGTTTGCCACGCTTGATCCTACCTTACGGCGTGTTGTATTGCCGAATCAACGCGAAATTATCTTAGCTGATACGGTAGGTTTTGTGCGTAATTTGCCACATGACTTAGTGGTTGCGTTTCGCTCTACCCTACAAGAAACCATTGATGCCGATTTGTTATTGCATGTGACCGATAGCCACGATGAACAGCGTGAGTTGTACCGTGAACAGGTCAATAATGTCATTACGGAAATTGGTGCGGATCAAGTGCCACAAATTGAGGTCATGAATAAAATCGACCTTGGTGGACAATTACCGCATGTCGAAGCAGCCCAAGGCACTATTCCCCCACGCGTGTTTGTTTCGGCGCAATCAGGACAAGGCTTAGATCTGCTGTTAACTTATTTAGCCGAATACTTTGCCGAGCAAACGTTCACTGGCACATTGACACTAGCGCCACACTACGCCCGCTTACGCGCACGGCTATATGCTGAACAAGCGATCTTAGAAGAAACGATTAGTGAAACGGGCAGCTTTAAACTGACAGTAAAAATCGAACAGCAGCGCTTAGATCAGTTTTTACGAGAACAAAATATTGAATTAAGCGAGATCATGGAATAAAAAAGGCGCTTTTCTAAGCGCCTTTTATTTATTTATAATGCAGCTTAGCCGCGACGCATTACATCAAAAAATTCGCTATTGGTTTTGGTTTTAGATAATTTATCAAACAACAATTCCATTGCTTCCAAATCATCCATCCCGTGTAAGAATTTACGTAATACCCACAAGGTTTGTAACTCTTCCTGTGTGGTCAACAATTCTTCACGACGTGTACCCGAACGGTTAATATTGATTGCCGGGAATACACGTTTTTCTGCAATACGACGATCCAAATGGATTTCCATATTGCCCGTACCTTTGAACTCTTCGTAGATAACCTCGTCCATTTTAGAACCGGTATCAATCAAAGCCGTAGCAATAATGGTTAAACTGCCGCCTTCTTCAATATTACGCGCTGCCCCAAAGAAACGCTTAGGACGATGCAAGGCATTTGCATCCACCCCGCCCGTTAAAACCTTACCAGAAGACGGTACAACAGTGTTATAAGCACGCGCCAAACGGGTAATGGAATCTAATAGAATGACCACATCACGTTTGTGTTCAACTAAACGCTTAGCTTTCTCAATGACCATTTCGGCGACTTGTACGTGACGCGCAGCCGGTTCATCAAAGGTTGAAGAAACCACTTCGCCTTGCACCATCCGCGACATTTCGGTTACTTCCTCAGGACGTTCGTCAATCAGTAACACGATTAGATAACATTCGGGATAATTGGAGGTAATACTCTGTGCAATATTTTGCAGCATGATCGTTTTACCCGCCTTAGGTGGCGCAATAATCAAGCCCCGCTGCCCTTTACCAAATGGCGAAACAATATCAATCACCCGCGCGGTAATATCTTCCCGACTGCCATTGCCACGTTCCATGCGCATGCGTTCATCGGCATGTAACGGGGTGAGATTTTCAAATAAGACTTTATTGCGTGCATTTTCAGGGGGTTCAAAGTTGATATTATCCACTTTTAACAGGGCAAAATAACGCTCATTATCTTTAGGAGGACGGATTTTCCCAGTAATGGTATCCCCCGTACGTAAGCCAAACCGACGTATTTGGCTTGGTGATACGTAGATATCATCAGCTCCGGCTAAATAGCTCGAGTCCTGTGAGCGTAAAAACCCAAAACCATCTTGCAAAATTTCCAAAACACCATCGCCATAAATGTCTTCACCATTTTGAGCATGAGCTTTGAGTAACGCAAAAATAATGTCTTGTTTACGAGTGCGCGAAATACTTTCAATGCCCATAGCTTGAGCTAAATCGAATACTTCCGCAGCAGATTTCTTTTTTAATTCAGACAAATTCATAAATAACTGGCGTTAATGTAAAGATAAACTACATATCAATGTATACAGATTAGGATTGTCCTACCTGCTAGGTATTTGTGGACTAGGTATGGGCTTATTTCCCAAAGAAGCTACACTCGATGCGTCAATACAACACACTTGTTGACAGCAAACTTAATGCGGAGTCCAAAACTTAAGAAATGCAGGATAGGAGTCGCAGGAATGAATCTAGATCATGATTCAATGAGGGCTACGTTACCATGCCGAGTAGAATACGTCCAGTAAAATAGTCAAATATTCCAGTAACGGGGTATAAACCCCGTACTCTGAAGTTCAGCCTAGCTAATATTATTAGAGGTTAAAAAAGCAGTAATCTGAGTTTTGGAAAGTGCGCCCACTTTAGTAGCCGCTACTTCGCCATTTTTGAATAACATGAGTGTGGGAATTCCGCGAATACCATACTTAGGCGGTGTTGCAGAATTTTGATCAATATTTAATTTAGCAACTTTCAATTTGCCTGCGTAATCAACAGCAACTTCATCTAATAACGGTGCAATCATCTTACAAGGGCCACACCATTCAGCCCAGTAGTCAACCAAAACTGGAATGTCAGATTTCAGCACATCTTGCTCAAAACTTGCGTCGGTTAATTCAATAATATGTTCACTCACAAACAGGTCTCCCTATTGATAATATGCGTCTATAACAGTACGTAATTGATCTTCAATTGCTATCTAGCCTAATGCTGACTAGATTTTCTAATATTTTAGATCATCTTTGTAGTGCTGCGGTCTAATTCATATTATATCAATTAATCAGAACCCAATTAGGCTTTAATAGTCTAAGCCTACAAGCTAGTACCCTATTTTAGGAATTTTGCTATGAAATACAAATTATTAAGCGCTACTTTATTATTGAGTAGCATGGCAGCATACGCGGCGCCACCGGCATTTAATGCCAGCTATACTGTTAGTAAAAGCGGTGTAACCCTAGGCAATATGAATGCCGCTCTAAGCTATAATGGCAATAGTTACAGTTACCAGAAACTCAGCAAAGCCAATGGTTTAGCCGCAATGTTAAGTGGTGATACCTTAACCGAACGTAGTTCAGGTATAAAACAAGGTGAAACCCTTACTAGCCAGCATTACTTTCAACAACATAAAAATAAGCGCAAAAATCGCACAGAAAACTTTAGCATTAATGCAGGGCGCGTCAGTGGCAACTTTGACGGACGTGCTTATCAATTTAGCGTACCCGCCAATACGCTAGACCCTGCACTAATGGAATTGCGCCTGATGAACGACTTAGCCGCAGGTAAACCCCTAAGCTATAAAGTGGTTGATAAAGGCGAACTACGCTCTTATCAATTTCGCAAACTAGGCAAGGAAGCCGTCAACACGGCGTTGGGCAACTACACTTGTGAAAAAGTGCAAGTATCACGTAACAATGGTGAACGCCAAACCACGCTGTGGCTTGCGCCCGAGCTAAATTATACGATTGTTAAAGTTGTGCATAATGAGGAAGGTTCGTTGATTCAAATGCAGCTTAATAGCTATAAACCACGTTAATTCCAAACGGCGTAGAGAAAGCACGCTCTATCGGCTAATCATTGTACTTATTTCTGAACTAGCGTTTTATTGGAAAAATGTCAGAACAATCAGGAACAGCACAATGTTAGGTCATAACTATACCTATAACCGTACCGCATTTAGCTCTGTACTCCAGAACAACCAACCGTTTTCTATCATGTGGTTACAACAGGGATGTTATTAACATGAAACGTAGTACACTTGGGCTAGGCATTTCGCTTAGCCTGTTGACCATCATGGGTTCAACTAATTTGGCACTGTCTAATTCCGCTGTACCCCAAACACCCTTGCCCAGTGTTAGTTTGAAACCTGTGGTGACGCCCAGCGAATATAATTTAGCACTCAGTGCTCGGCTGCCTTTTCAACTAGCCGACAATCAAATTACGTGGGAAATAAATTCGCTCGACCCAAGCTTGGTGAAACCGCATCGTTTGCAGGGGCAACATGCCTATCTACAACTACCAACAGGGCTTTATCAAGTTAGTTTGCAAATCGGTAATTATCATGCCCAACAACAAGTGCAGGTAACCCAGCAGCAAGGTAGTGCACCCATCGTTTTTCAACCTAATATCGGTTACTTGCGTGCACAAAGCGATATGGCACGCGATTGGCAATTATTAGCCGATAACAAACCAGAGCCTATAATGATGGAAGCTGCTAGCAACCATTTCAATCGGCTATTGGTGGAAGGCGAATACGCTATTTACTCAAATTCTGGTGGGCAAAATGTTATTAAACGTATTCGTGTTGAAACTGGCAAAACCACGTATGTGGATCAAGCCAGTAAAGACGCTAAGGTTAATTTAGTAGCAACGTTGCAAGACGCACCTGCCATGCGTTTTATGCATTGGTCAGTTTATCGAGTCGAAAATGGTGATCGTCAAGAAATTGCTAGCACGACCCGCCATTCCAGCACCATTGTTGTACCGCCCGGTCAATACGAAGCGGTTGCCAGATTAGACGGCGTGGAACGCAAGCGTATATTTAGAGCGCAACCTGATACCAGCAATGATGTGGTACTAGCCTTAGATCGTAGCTAACGAAGTCAGGGGTTATAGGTAGAATCCTATAACCGTTCTGAATGCCGTGTACGTTCGGTTAAACGCCCATAATGCGCTGCTGAATAGCGCAAAAAGCTATATTCGCGTTCCGTTAAGGGACGCGCTTGTTTAACCGGACTGCCTACATACAAATAACCGCTTTCCAATACTTTACCCGGTGGTATAAGGCTTCCAGCCCCGATAATCACATCGTCGCCGACTACCGCACCATCTAACACGATTGCGCCCATGCCAATTAAACAGCGATTGCCAATGGTGCAAGCATGTAGAACTGCACGATGCCCTACGGTTACTTCTTCGCCAATAATCAGTGGATACCCCTCGGGGCGCGAATAATCGCCGCCGTGTGCCACGTGTAATACCGCACCGTCTTGTACATTGGTGAGCTTACCAATTTCAATGTAATTCACATCACCGCGTACTACCGCTGTAGGCCAAATCGACACTTGTTCCGCCAATTTAGTGCGCCCACTGACATAAGCCGATTCATCGACCCATGCCGTCGGGTGAATCTCTGGCACAAAATTTTCAAAGGCTTTAATGCTCACCTTGCACCTCCAACTCATTCGCATCCAGCGGGGGGAAACGTAATTTTTCGGCTTCAATCCACGTTTCAACTTGGTTATTAAGCGCATCTGCTTTCATACCCTTAGGCGAAAACGCGGGCGCAATACTCACGGTAATGGTTCCCGGTTGTTTAATCCAAGCATGACGCGGCCAACTATCACCCGCATTATGCGCAACCGCAACCACCGGAAAACCCGCATGCGTCGCTAATAACGCACCGCCAATTTTATACGGCAGCTTTTCACCCGGATTGACGCGTGTACCTTCTGGAAAAATCACAATACCAATGCCTTCTTCCAATAAGGCTTTACCTTGCGTGGCAATTTGCTTTACAGCATTACGCCCCGCCGTACGATCAATCGCAATCGGTTTAATTAAACGGATACCCCAACCAAAGAACGGAATATTCAGTAATTCGCGCTTTAATACCCACGTTAAATGCTGCGGAAAAATATGCGCAAGTGCGAAAGTTTCCCACGTCGATTGGTGATTGGACATCACAATAAACGCGCTATCTTGCGGAATATTTTCCATACCCCACACTTGATACTTCACGCCACAGGTGACTTTTAACCACCACAAATTAAAGCTATTCCACAAACGCACGAAGGGATAACGACGTTTGACTGGCAACAACCATAAAAGCTGTACTGCCAAACCCGCAATTAAGGTACTTAACGCAAAGCCTAGCCAAAACACCGAGGCGCGTAAGCCTAACCACACTTTTTTAATCAGTGACATGCCGCAACTCATTCCTCTACTTAAGATTAAGGTAATGCTACGTTGAGTTGTTGTAGCAAGCTATACAATTTGCGTAACGCTTGCCCACGATGTGAAAGCTGATTTTTAAGCTCTGGTGCTAACTCGGCTGAACTGCACTGTTGGCTTGGCACATAAAACAGCGGATCATAACCAAAGCCATTGTTACCTTGTGGCGCAAACAAAATTTGCCCTTGCCAAGTAGCTTCAGCAATCAAGGGCGTGGGGTCAAGCGCGTGACGTAAATACACAATACAGCAATAAAAACGCGCGCTACGATCAGCTTCAGGAATGGCAGCTAAATCCGCTAACAGCTTTTGGTTATTCGCTGCATCATTGCTAGGTGAACCTGCATAACGCGCTGAATATAAGCCCGGCGCACCGTTTAACGCATCCACCACCAAACCCGAATCATCTGCCATTGCAGGCAAGCCCGTTACTTGGGCAGCATGCCGCGCTTTAATTAAGGCATTTTCCACAAAACTTAAGCCGGTTTCGGGAATCTCTGCAACGTGTAAAGCCGTTTGTGGCACAAACTCCCAATTAAATTCAGCCAATAATTGGGAAAATTCGCGCACTTTGCCTTGATTGCCCGTGGCTAAAACGACTTGCTGTTTCATGCTTGTAAGGCGGCTTGCTGGGCTTGCATAATTTCCCGAATGCCTTTTTCAGCTAAGGCTAACATGGCATCCAATTCTTCACGGCGGAACGCATGCCCTTCGGCTGTGCCTTGCAATTCAATAAACTGCCCGGCTTCATTCATCACGACATTCATATCGGTTTCCGCATTAGAATCTTCGGCATAATCCAAATCTAAAACCGGCTGCCCGTTATAAATACCAACGGATACCGAGGCTACTTGCCCATGAATCGGCGGACGTTTGAATTTTTTTTGCTTTTGAATGTGCGCAATCGCATCGCATAAAGCGACATAACTACCACTAATTGCAGCGGTGCGCGTACCGCCATCCGCTTGAATGACATCACAATCGAGGGTGATTTGATATTCGCCTAAGGCTTCCAAATCCACGACAGCGCGTAAGGCTCGCCCAATCAGACGTTGAATTTCCATTGTGCGGCCGCCTTGTTTACCTTTAGCCGCCTCACGCGGGGTACGTGAGCCCGTGGCACGCGGTAACATACCGTATTCTGCTGTTACCCAGCCTTGCCCTTTGCCTTTTAGCCAAGCGGGTATCCGATCTTCCACAGTCGCTGTACATAACACTTTGGTATTGCCGAACTCGACTAATACTGAACCTTCTGCATGACAAGTATAATGACGGGTAAAACGTACAGGGCGCATTTGATCAGGAGCACGTTGGCTTGGACGCATGGGGCTTCCTTTAAGTCTCAGTAAAAAGCAGAGAGTATAACGTAAGCCTACTGATCCTGTTACTTGCTTCACTCAAGTTTCAGTCCACGCTATTCACGCCATTGTTGCCAATTTCAATATGATCGACCCAATCAATAGACAATTTACCCACGCACGCCTCGATTTTATCGTTATTTTTCAACTGAGCTTCCACGCTATAGCCCTTGCCCGGTTCGTGATTCAGCGTAATCATACGGCTTTCACCGGGGCGCAATTGCGTCAATAAAATGCGTTCTTGCAAAAAATCACTGCCATGCTCAATTTTTACCAGCGGTATCAATTCATCCCGTGTATTTTTGATTTCCATGTATAACGCTTGTTGCGGAAAATCTTGCTTATGCCAACGTTGCACCACAAAACTACCTAACCCCAAGCCGATCAGCAGCACCACAAGCAACTGTATGAGCTCTCTATCCATAACCCAAGCCTCTAACACAAAGCCATATACTGACAAAATGCCGACTCGCTGGCATTGATTGCCCGCAAGTCAGTAGGCTTAACTTTGTGATAATCAATTTATTCTAATATACTAAAATAGTTAACTTGATTAACCACTATAAAGAGAGTAATTGCATGAATATTGATCGCGCCGTTTTAGCATTCGCCGGAGCTATGATTCTAATTGCCTTAGCCATTGGCTATTTTGTTAGCCCAACCGTAGGGGTTGTGTTATTGGCATTTATCGGTTTAAACCTGTTCCAATCTGCCTTCACAGGTTTTTGCCCACTAGCGATTATCTTGAAAAAATTAGGCTTCCAAACCGGTCAAGCGTTTAACTAATCCAAGTAAATTCTTGATATAATACAGACCCTGCCTAGGCGGGGTTTGTTATAATTGTCCCCTTATGCCGCTAGCCGAGTAGTAAGCCATGCCATTTTCTTCTAGCATTTTGACCCGTTCTGCCGTATTTGAAGCTGTATTGCGTTCTGCTCAATTAATTGCACAAACTGATGCCAGCGTCTTGATTACTGGCGAATCGGGTACAGGTAAAGAATTAGTGGCTCGCGCCATGCACGCGCAAAGTCGCCGCCAGCATAAGCCATTTATTACGGTTAATTGTGCTGCTTTACCAGAGTCGCTCGCCGAATCTTTATTATTTGGTCACCGTAAAGGCGCATTTACCGGCGCAGATACTCAACAAATAGGGCTGATTGGTGCAGCAGAAGGCGGCACATTATTTTTAGATGAAATCGGTGAATTGCCACTGAGTTTACAGGCGAAATTATTGCGCTTTTTAGAATCTGGCGAAGTTTTGCCACTAGGTGAAGCGCAAGCCAAGCGGGTGGATGTGCGTATTTTTGCTGCCACACACCGCGATTTATACGCAATGGCACAGCAAGGTGAATTTCGCCAAGATTTGTTCTACCGCCTAAATATTATTCCAGTAGAACTGCCTGCTTTACGTGAACGTAAAGAAGATATTGAGTTATTAAGCCAGTATTTCTTACAATATTTTGCCGCACAACATCAACTAGCCGCCGCCCATTTAAGCAAAGACGCTAAACAACAATTACTCAAATACAGTTGGCAAGGCAATGTGCGCGAATTGCGTAATATGTGTGAACGTTTAAGCATTTTATTAGCGGGGCGTGAAATTGGTTTAACCAACCTACCCTTAGAGACACGTACTAACGCAGGCAATGCAGCACAAGGCTTTGCCTTACCAGCGCAAGGCATCAACTTAGACGAGTTAGAACGCGATTTACTAGTACAAGCTTTAGAACGTACTCAGCAAAACCGCACGCATGCCGCGCGTTTACTGGGTATTAGTCGTGATGCCTTAAATTATCGGCTTAAAAAATACGCATTAGCTTAACTTTTTAGGGGAAGGGTAAAGCGGAAAATAGCGCCTTCCCCCACTACAGATTGCACGCTCATGCTGCCGTGATGCGCTTCCACAATAGAACGGCATAATGATAAACCAATGCCCATGCCTTGATGTCCCTTAGTGGTTAAGAACGCATCGAATATTTGGGTTTGTAAACTAGCGCTAATCCCAAAACCATTATCTTCTACACTCACTTCAATAAAATACTGATCTAATAAACGGGTATTGACTTTAATTTCACGTGGCATTGCCACTTGTTTTAACACATCTAAAGCATTTTGTAGCAAATTAATTAAGACTTGCTGAATTTGTAAAAAATCCATTTTAATGAGCGGCAAACTCATATCCAGCTCTTTAATTAACAAAATATTTTCTTTTTGCAGGCTATGTTGCATTAATAAAATAGATTCTTCGACAATATCATTAATATTCACATAAGCAGTATTAGGCTTTTGTTTACCAATAAAACTGCGTAAACGCCGAATAATTTCCGAAGCGCGTAAGGCTTGTTTATGAATATGTGATAACGGTTCAAGCAATTCTTCGCCCGGTGCACCTTGCTTGGCAAAGCGTTGGCAAGCATTAGCGTAATTCGCAATTGCGGATAAGGGTTGATTTAACTCATGTGCAATGCCCGATGCCATTTCGCCTACTGTGCTGACTCGTAGAATATGCGCCAATTCAGCTTGATGGCGTAGCGACTTACTTTCAGCCAAACGACATTGTAATTCTTGTTTATCTAATTTATTAGCTAAGCGTAATACTAATAAAATGATTATGAAAATTAATAATGCTGCCAGAATGGACTCAATTTCAATATGATTTAAATATGAAGACTTCAGAAATAAAGGTATCCAGCCCAATAATAACGGGGTCAATGCTGTTACGAAAATAACTTGCCGCGCCATAATGCCACCAGAGCTTAAACGCAGTAAGAGGTTAAATGAACCAACTTCCATGCGTAAGAATATAATTCCCCAATTTAACAGGGTTAAGGCCGTTGCTGCGTGTATAGCAATGCCGATTTGTCCTTCATAGGTATAAAATAGATTTTCATCATGTGCATAACCAAAAAAGGTTACTACCAAGCCCATTGCCGAAAAGAATGCGATCCATTGCGCTGCCATAATAAACCTGACCTTATTTAGCATTAATAAGAATAAGGCGATGCTGTCTAATAAGAAAATAATGGCAGTATATGGCGAGGGCGTTAAGACAAAAGGCTTAATAGGATAAATAGGCGTTAATAAATAATCCAAAGCATGCATGGGATATAACCCCATATAGCCTAATAAGGTTAATAAGCCTAATAAAAAACTGAGACTATTAAAACCTAAGAACAAGCCTATTTTAAGTTTAGAACAAGCATGCATGGGCAAAAGGCATAGCGAAATACCTAATAAAATTAGACCCAATGCCGCATTAGGTGGCATCGGCGGCAAACCAGCCTGTATAGAATGCAAGCTAGTAATTTGAAAGCGCCACCCCAGCAGCACTACAAGTCCAATAAGCGCAGTCAACACCGCAAAAAGCTGAGCTAAGCGGTGAAATTGACGTAAATATAAGCTGCTGGTCATAAGGCTGGTATCGGTGGTTAAGCTGGCAAGCTAGAGCCAGCATTATGACATTGCTATCCTGAATTAGCTGGTTAATTACGCTATTTTTTCTAAGGCAATTGCATTCATACAATAGCGCAAGCCACTAGGGGCGGGACCGTCTGGGAAAACATGCCCCAAATGCGCATCACAAGTATTACACGTGGTTTCAATACGCTGCATACCGTGTGAGTTATCTTCATGATAAGCCAGTACATTATCTTGTACAGGTTGTGAAAATGAAGGCCAACCCGTATTCGAGTCAAATTTTTTGGAAGACTCGAATAATAAGGTATCGCAACAGACACAGGCATAACGCCCCGGACTGAATAGCGCGCACATTTCCGAGCTATAAGGGCGCTCCGTGCCTTTTTGTCGGGTAACATAATACTGCTCGGGCGTTAATTGCTTCTGCCATTCGGCATCTGTTTTCCGCAGCTTGTGATCTGGTTGGGGATTGCCTGCTTTGGCAAACTTGAGAACATCATTCCATTGCAACATGGGTTAACTCACTAAAGGCATACTTAGCACGCGCTTGGCGACACTTATCATCCCCCACTTGCACTTCACGGCAAGGTGATAAACGTTGCGCATACACCGCACAAGTCACTTGTTTACCGACCTGACCTTGTAAGGCAATGCAATGGGGATTAGTACTATTAGTACCGCGCATACAGCTATACCAAGCATTTAATTGCTCTGTTAAGGTTTCGTCTAAACCTGTGGTTTCGACTTCTGCCCAGTAAAAAGAAACCCGATACGCGGCGCAACAAGCCCCACATTTTATGCATACATTATCAGTGTCTGCTGCTGCGGTTTGGCTCATAAGAAGTTAGCCTACAATGCGATTACGCAATACGCCCACGCGTTCAACTTCGCATTCCACTACATCACCGGGAACTAAAAATTCCGGGGGTTGCCGTACAAAGCCCACGCCGCTGGGTGTTCCTGTGGCAATCACGTCACCCGCTTCCAACGGCATAGCCCGCGATAACCATTGAATGATGCTGGCAATATTAAAAATCATGTGTTGGGTATTAGAAGCTTGTTTGACTTCACCATTAACGCGACATTCGATCTTTAGTTGTTGCGCGTCAGCAATCTCATCCGCTGTCACAATAAACGGTCCCATTGGACAACCACCATCAATACTTTTGCCTAAGAAATACTGCTTATGGTTTAACTGAATATCCCGCGCACTAATGTCATTAATCACGGTATAACCAAAAATATGCGTATGGGCGTTGTCGGCCTGAATTTTTTTGCCCGCTTTGCCAATAATTATGCCTAATTCGGCTTCCCAATCCAATTGGCTACAAGTATCTGGATCAAACGGGATTGCTGCGTCATGCCCAATCACACTTGTAGGTGATTTGGTAAACACAATTGGATACTCCGGCGCTTTAGCAGAACGCCCAACTTGTGAGGCAGTTTCCTCGGCATGCTCTAAATAATTCAAACCTAAGCACATGACATTGCGGCGCGGGCGCGGAATCGGTGCAAGCAATTCGATGTCGGCTAAAGGCACACGCATGGCATCGCTAGCAGCCGCCACCGTAGCTGTTAAATCAGGTGGGTTATCAATCAGCGTCAGCATATCGCGCCATATAGCTTGGTCGTATTGCGGCACTAAGGCGGGTATTAATACCTGGTCGCCTTGCAAAATAAACACATATTGTTGGGCTTGATAACGGCAAGTACCTAATTTCATGGAATGATCCTTGGGTGGTTAGGCGTACCAATCCTCACTTTCGCCATGTTCGACCAGCAACGCCACTAAATCTTGTACGTATTGTTTTAAAAATTTGCCTTTTAACCACGCAACCCGCGTAGTTGAGGGCGGAAACAGCGATGATAAATCACGCAAGATTAAATCGTCATCCCGAATATGCGAATACGCCATTTTCGCAATAATGCCCGCGCCAAAGCCTAAGCGTACATAACTAATAATCACATCGGTATCAGTCGCTGCGAAAGTGACGTTTAATTTTAAATCGGCGTGGCGAAAAATATCGTGGATTTTGGAACGCCCCGCAAACCCAAAGATATAAGTTAACACGGGGTATTCAGCAATGCGTTCTAAGGTTAGTGTGCCTTCACACAGTGGGTGATCAGCGGGTAACACTAAACCATGATTCCAGTTATAACATTTCAAACTGTCTAAGGCAGAATCGTTGCCCAGTTCTTCCGTACAAACGGCAATATCGGCTTTACCCTCATGCAACATACGCACGAGTTCCACGGGTGCGCCTTGTAAGAAGTGAATCGCCACATCAGGATAACGCTGGCGAAAATCCAGCATCACATCTGGCAAAAAATATTTGGCTTGAGTATGCGTCGTGGCAATACGAATTTCGCCTTTGGTTTGCAGACGGTAGTCATCCGCTACCGCCCGTATATTTTCCAGCGACTGTTCAATCTTATCCAACTCTTGCACGATTGCCTTACACACCGGCGTTGGCTCGACTAAGCGTTTGCCTTTACGCTCAAATAAAGGCATGCCCAATTCGTCTTCCAATAATGCCAATTGCCGACTCACCGCCGATTGCACAATATAATGCTGATCGGCCGCGCGTGACACATTCATACCGTTGTTTAATAAGGTTTTCAGCAATCGAAGCTGGAAAAGTTTCATAATTAGTCCTGTTTAAGCGCTAACTCGGGATGCACCTTACGGTAAGCCGCTAATAAACCTTGATGTGTTTTGCAACCTTGCAACGCTAAGCCCGGCGCTGTGATACCCCAGAAACGTAATTCACCGGATAATAAGGCTTGTGCTTGGGCGTAGGCGGTGTTGCCATACAGTAGCCGCATATTGTTAGCAAAATCGGGCAGTGACTCCATATCCATTAAGGCCTCGATACAGCGATACACGCGCCGCCGATCTTCGCTTAGTTGCTCAAAATGCCGCGACCATTCACAACCTTCTCGAATCGCCTCATCGTCTTGCAAGACTAACGCCAGCAATAAGCGTAATTCTGCCACGCGTAAATCTGCCCAAATCGAAGCCGCATCGGGCGCTAAGCCAATCAAAGCCGCAATTGGTTGATGATCGTCTAAGCCTAAATCGTCTAAACGCTCAAATAAATCTGCACAAGCGTCATCTGATAAGGTAGGTAGATTTAAAATGGCGGCGCGAACTACATTGCCAGTACTGTTATTGTCCCATTCCAAATCGTCAACTTGATAAATTTCAGACATACCCGGGACTAAAATGCGGCAGGCATACACACCTAAATGCTGATAATCCATGATATACACGTCAAAATCGGCTTCATGGATGCGATCTAATAAGTAGTTATATTCCTGTTCGGTTGTGCCCGCATAATTCCAATCAACAAATTCATAATCTGCTTGTTGATTTAAAAAATTCCAATGGATAGGGCCACTGGAATCAATAAAGTGCGTTTCCAAATTTTGCGGCGAGGCGACTTCTTCCAAATCAAAGCTAGGCTCAGAAAATCCAGCTAAGCGATCTAAGGCTCGCCCTTGCAATAATTCAGTTAAAGCCCGTTCTAAAGCGACTTCAAAACGCGGGTGTGCGCCAAAGCTGGCATACGTGCCTTGGTCGTCGGGGTTTAATAAGGTCACGCACATTACCGGGTATTCACCACCGAGCGAGGCGTCTTTGACTAAAATGCCAAAGCCTGCCTTACGCAATTCAGCAATTCCCGCTTGAATAGACGGATAACGCGCAATAACCTCATCGGGCACTTCCGGTAATGCCATGCCTTCCGCAATAATTTTGAATTTAATATAACGCTCGAAAATCTCGGATAAAGCTTGGGTACGTGCTTCGGTTTTGGTATTGCCCGCCGACATGCCATTACTGACATATAAATTGCCAATCACATTCACCGGAAACCAAACCGTAGTATTATCAATCTGCCGCACAAACGGTAAGGCACAGATACCACGCTCCGTATTACCCGAATTAATATCCACTAACTTACTGGCATCTAAGGCATTTTCGGGGTCGTAAAATTCACGCGTTTGCTTATCCAATAAACCTTCCGGCAAACTGCCATCATCCAGCAAGCTAAACCATTGTTCGCTGGGATAATGCACAAAATTACTATGCGCAATCGCCTCGCCTAAATAAAAATCTGCCCAAAAATAATTGGTACTTAAGCGTTCAAAGTATTCACCTAAGGCACTGGCTAATGCGGCTTTTTGCGAGCTGCCTTTACCGTTGGTAAATAACATCGGGCAATCTCGATCACGAATATGCACTGACCACACATTGGCAACGGGATTTAGCCAAGAGGCTTCTTCAATCGTAAAACCTAGCGCTTGTAATTTGGCTTGCATGCTAGCAATGGACGTTTCCAATGCGGCATCTTTACCTGGAATAAAAGTTTGTTCTGTCATTCTATTTAGACTCTGACTCATTTGGTGGGGTTAGCTTAAAATTTTTTGCTGAATTATTTTAACGCAGCGACATAATCCCTGCCGGATTATCCATTATAATGAGAATTCTTAGCCCTTTTTCTTTATAGGTAGCCAGGATGGCGCGATTACAGCGTGGTTGGCAAAATAGTCTGATTATTTTACTGGTTCTAATCTTACTCAGCTTAGGTGCTTGGTATGGGTGGCAACATTGGTTTGCACCGTCTGCCCCCGCTACACCTACATCGGGTTTAAGCAACTTACACCAAACTTTAATGGCAAACCCGAAGACGATTAAAGGTAATTGGTTGCATACGTTAAATCCCAAAGCACAAGACGTACAAGGTGATTTAGTGTGGGATAATGCCAGCCAACGTGGGGTAATGCAGTTTAGTAATTTACCCGCCGCCCCCGCAAATCAACGCTATCAGTTATGGATTTACGATACCAACAGTTCGACAGAACAACCGATTTCAGCAGCACAATTCACACAAGGCGCAGAACGTACCCCCTTATGGGTTGAATTAGTGCCTACGCAGCCAGTAAAAGCGCCGTATAAATTCGTGTTGCAACTGGAAAGCCCCGATAACTCAAGTGCAGCGCAAATTCTGTTGATGGTACAACCTTAGGGCTATTAACAGTCGGTTTCAGCCCTTGTTATGCTTGCAGGCTATTTGACTTCATGTAAGCAGCCCTTATGAGCACATCCGCTACTGATAATCCCGTTGCCTTTACTGCCGCCACGGATAGCCGCCAACAACTCAAAACCGAATTAGCGCAACAACAAGCGCAATTAATGCGTCTAACTGAGCAATCAGCCCCCTTACAACGGGCGCAAATCCAATATACGATTTCGGAAATTATGTTGGAACTGGAAGAACCGGGAATGCGGGAAGCCGCGTGGGGTATGACCCGCGAAGCGTTTATGATCTATGTGGAATATGAACAATGGGAAGACGCGGTACGCTGCTGTGATGTGTTATATCGCTGTGATTTACCCGCCTCTGTTCCCGCGTTGGGCAATGGAATTTGGTTAGCCGTAACCTACCCAATGGATCCGAGCTTAACTATTTTAATGTTGAATCACTTGATTGATGCGACTCCCGCAAAAGCTGACGGTGCGGCCGTTGCCGCCGCCGTTGCGCATTATATTGCGGATTTACGTTTGCAAGGCGAACAACGCGATAGCGTCATGTTTTTAACCTCCGCCATGTTAGGTAAAGTGGCTGAGCGGCATAGCCAAGTCAATTCACAAGAAAGCATGAACCTCTGGCTAAACCGACTACAATTATTAGAACCTAAAATCTTCTTACCCCGCTTAGGACAGGTATTAGATGCAATTGTGGAAAATCAATGGTGGTATGATCGGGATGCGTTACGCGCACGTTTACCCATTCATTAAACATCGACTGGGCTTATTAGGCTTAGCGCTATTACTGAGTCTTGGCTCAAGCCTAAGCCAGGCTAAAACCATTGTGTTAATTCATGGTTTTCAATCGAATGGCATGGAATGGCGTTTTAATGGGGTAACGCCGGTTTTACAACAGTACGGTTGGACAGATGGCGGACATTATATTCCCCGCAACCAAGGCATTTACAATGCGGCTGAACCGCGTAAGCGCCCCGTTAATGTGTTCTATACTGTCATGCTGCCACAAAGCGCCCCCATCGAATTACAAAGTCAATGGCTGGATAAATACCTACAACGCATTGCCAGTATTCGCCGCGAACCTTTAATGTTAGTTGGGCATTCCGCTGGTGGGGTCGTGACACGGCATTGGCTAGTTACGACAAATTCTGTACCCGTTACCACGCTAGTAACGATTGCCTCGCCGCATTTAGGTACACCATTAGCGGATTTATCGGCAGTGGTAGCAGAAACACCGCTAGGCAAAATGGCAACGGATATGGGCTTTGGTGCATTAACACAAACGCCGCGCGCTTTATATGAAGAATTACGCACCGAAGAACCGGGGCGTTATTTGTATTGGTTAAATCATCAACCCCATCCGCCCTTACGCTATGTCTCCATAGTGCGGGCGAATGAATTGGATAGACCGGATAATTCGGATTTCTTTGTGCCACCGTATAGCCAAGATATGAATGGGGTGTGGGCATTACGCGGGCATGCAGATACACGCCCGTCGCAAGGTTCACATATTTTAAGTCCGAAGGATGGCTATCTATTAGCCTCGCTGCTGCGTTAAGGCTTAAGGATTTACCACCACATCACCCGCTTTCACTTCGCGGGTGGCGTCCATAATTAAGCCATAACTCAAATTATCCGAAGCAACATTGTAAATAACGATATTGGCAATTTTTTCAGACGGTAATTTTTCATAAACCGGCGCTTGCATATTACCCACACGTTGTTTAGCGACCGGATCAAGCACCATACGCCCCGCAGCATATACGGCTAAGGTATCACCAATTTGCACATGGTTTCTTAAACCTTGATCAATCGCCGCAATCATAAAGCTGCCACTAATTTCCCCCGAATCAAATAAAGACACCACTTCGCCTTTAATTTGCACGCTTGGCGCTTTAATTGGCACATTGTTTAAAGTGTTTTCATCGTTATTTGGAATGAATAAACGGTCGCCTTCGTGAATTTCCCGTTTAGAATCCAACACGGTCGCGGTGGTAATACGATCTGAATGCTCAATTCGTGCATAACCCGCATAACTGACCTCATAGCCGAGTAATTGCTTAGTACGGGGGTGAATTAAGGGTTTATTTTCATGGTAAATCGCCGAACGATGCCCTGTTGGTAGCGGCGGCATATTTTTAATGTAGATCGTGTCGTTATTGGTAATGAGCGCATGGTCATCTTGCGACGATAAAATATAAGGTGCACTTTTAATACTGCCAAGGTCTAACACTTGTGGCCACACCATAAACGGCGCTAAGTTGGCAATCGGTTCGCCAGAGCCTCGGCGCTCAATACGAATACGGGGTTGTAAACGTCCTTCGCTATCATAGGTTGAATGCATTTCCACCGCTGGCGGCGCATTAGGCACACCGTTAACCGTTAAGACAGGCTGGTTATTGACATAACTTAGGCGCAAGATATCGCCGGGATAAATTAAATGCGGATTCTTGTATTCTTGGTTTTTGTCCCAAATTTCTGGCCAACGCCACGGCGTGTGTAGAAATTTACTGGCAATATCCCACAGGGTATCGCCTTTTTGTACCACATAGGTACTGGGTGCATCTGGGTTTACAATAAGTGCACCTTGAGTTTCCGGGCTTGTGGTCGCGGTATTGGGCGCTTTGGCATAAACCGCCTGCCAGCCACTACCGCACAGTAGAGCAACTGACACACTGGTAATTTTACAGATTTTCCAGAAAACAGATGCAGAATACCGCATGATGCTATCCTTATCGTTCTTATGTGTTGGACATTCGGGTTATACTAAACTATCACCTTTTAATGGGCATAACTTTTAGATTTTCGGTACTTAATTCATGGCAGTATTAAGCATTTTGCACCATCCTGATCCGCGTTTGCGAAAAAAAGCACAGCCGGTTACACAGTTTACCTCAGCCTTGCAAAAAACCATCGACGACATGTTAGAAACCATGTATGCGGCGCATGGCATTGGTTTAGCCGCCACGCAAGTCAATATTCAAAAGCAAATTATTGTGATTGATGTATCTGAAGAACGAAATCAACCACAGGTCTTCATTAATCCCAGTATTGTGAGCAGTGACGGCAGCGTCGAGCACGACGAAGGCTGTTTGTCTGTACCTGATTATTACGACAAAGTCACACGCCCGGATCATGTACAAGTGAGCGCATTAAACCGCGATGGCGAAGCCTTTACGTTGGAAGCCGAAGCTTTATTGGCTTTTTGTATCCAACACGAAATCGACCATTTACAAGGCAAGTTATTTGTTGATTACTTGTCGCCCATGAAGCAACAACGCGTGCGTAAAAAAATGGATAAATGGGAAAAAGAACAAAAAAATCCGAATAACAAATCAGCACAGGCTACTGCCGAATGAGTCAACCTTTAAGAATTATTTATGCGGGAACACCGGATTTTGCCGTACCAGCCTTACAAGCCTTAATTAACTCACCCCATGAAGTCGTCGCAGTTTATTGCCAACCGGATCGACCTTCCGGTCGGGGACGTAAATTGGTGTTTGGCCCAGTTAAACAAGTTGCAGTTAATGCGGGGATTGCCGTTGAACAGCCCGTTTCGCTGAAATCTGCCGAAGAACAAGCCAAGCTACAGGCTTATCAAGCCGACGTTATGATTGTGGCAGCGTATGGTTTAATTTTGCCGCAAGCTGTTTTAGATACCCCTAAATACGGTTGCTTGAATATTCACGGTTCACTGTTACCGCGTTGGCGTGGTGCAGCCCCGATTCAACGCGCGATTCAAGTCGGCGATAGCGAAACCGGCGTAACCATCATGCAAATGGCGGCTGGGTTAGATACTGGCAACATGTTGTATAAAGTGGTTTGCCCGATTACCCCGACTGACGGTGGGCAGAGCATTCACGATAAATTAGCGCAAACAGGTGCAGCAGCTTTATTGCATACCTTAGATTTATTAGTGGCGGGGCAATTAACACCCGAAGTACAAGATGACAGCCTTGCAAACTACGCGCATAAATTAAATAAAGCCGAAGCACAAATCAACTGGCAACAATCGGCGCAAGATATTGACCGCATGATACGCGCCTTTGACGCTTATCCGACTGCGTTCACCTTATACAAAGGCGAGGCTTTACGCTTTTTTAGCTCAAGTGTTGCCCATCATGCCAGTCATAACGCTCAGCCCGGCACGGTGTTAGCAGAAAGTAAAGCGGGTATTGATATTGCCACAGGCGACGGTGTACTACGTATTCACAGCTTACAATTGCCCGGCGGCAAACGCTTATCTGTGCCGGAATTCTTAAACGGACGTTCCTTAATGGGAGAACAGTTTTGAATACGCGGGCGGCAGCAGCACTGACTTTACAAGCCGTTATTTATGACGGCACATCGCTTACCGAAGCGTTAGCAGTTGCGCCAGCGAATGCCATAGCACTCGAAGATCGCGGCTTATTACGTGATTTATGTTTCGGTAGCCTACGTTGGCACGAGCGATTAAGCGCTTTACTCAAACTGCTGGTCACTAAGCCTCTCAAAGCGGCGGATAAAGATGTGGAATGTTTATTACGTATTGGTTTGTACCAATTGCTATATCAACGTATTCCCAGCCATGCCGCCGTCAATGAAACCGTAAAAGCGGTTAAAGCCTTAAAAAAGCCTTGGGCAGATAAATTAGTAAATGGCGTATTGCGTAATTTTTTGCGTGAGCAAACCAACTTACTGGACAAAATTGATTCACAAGTAAGTACGCATTACGCTTTTCCCACTTGGTTATTGAAAGAATTGCAAAGCGCTTGGCCGGCGCAATGGACAGCCATCGTCGCAGCGAGTAATACACAAGCGGCGATGACTTTACGGGTGAATCAACGCCAATTTAGCACGACAGCCTATCAAGCCTTATTACAAGAACAAGGCATTCAGGCGCAATTGCATGCAGTTGTACCCTCTGCATTAGTCTTAGAGAAAGCGGTAGGCGTAGAACAATTGCCTGCGTTTGCCCAAGGCGCGGTTTCGGTACAAGATGCTGCCGCGCAATTAGCCGCATTTTTACTAGATGCTCAGCCCAATATGCGCGTGTTAGATGCCTGTGCTGCCCCCGGCGGTAAAACCACACATTTATTAGAACGTAGCGATCATTTGGCATTAATCGCCCTCGATAGCAGCGAAAGCCGCTTAAATCGCGTGCATGAAAATCTCGCCCGTTTACAACTCAATGCAGAAGTCATTACCGCTGATGCGGGTGATTTAACGCAGTGGTGGAACGGTCAGTATTTTGATCGCATTCTATTAGACGCGCCTTGTTCAGCCACCGGTGTAATGCGTCGCCACCCAGATATTAAGCTGTTACGCCGTGCCAGTGATATTCCAGCCCTGCAACAACAGCAACAACAGCTATTACAACAATTGTGGCAAATTCTCAAACCGGGCGGAAAATTGCTTTACGCGACCTGCTCGATTTTACCGCAAGAAAACGTACAACAGATTACACAATTTATGCAAACGCATACCGATGCAGAGCATGTGCCGCTTGAGGGAGAATGGGGTACAGCTATGTCCTATGGTCGCCAAATCCTGCCGGGGGATACGGGAATGGATGGCTTTTATTATGCCTTGCTGCTTAAACAAGCACCCAAGGCTCAGGAACATACTACGTGAAACGCTTAACCATAAAACGTTGGTTTACGGTCATACTCAGTTTCTGGCTAACCATCGGTATGGTATCTCCATTATTAGCCGCTGAAGAAATTAAAATCCGGGAATTTTCCTTTACACCACTAGACAATGACCCCGATGTATTATTAGCTAATCTTAAATTAGATTATGATTTAGGAAATTATTTAAGAGAGGGCTTGTTAAATGGCATGACCTTGGAAAGTGAAATTCACTTTGATTTAGAATGGCATAGTGATTGGTGGTGGAATACCCGCAAGTCCTTAGCCGTAGTAAAATCTGAATTAAAATATCATGCATTAAGCCAGCATTATCAACTTTTACGCCTCGATACCAATGAAAATTGGAATTTTTCGACTTTAACCTCGGCATTAGAACGCATGGGTACATTAAAAGATTATATGTTGCCCACTTTACCGACGGAGGCACACCATAATAATGCCTCTATTGTTGTGTACAGCCGTTTAGCGCCTAAAGCCTTACAGTTACCTTTAAAAATTCAAAAATTATTTGCCGAGCGTGACTCACTAGAAAGTGAGGGAGTAGTGTGGAGTATTCCGTAAGAAGTCGTATCCGACAATGGCTACCTGTTGCTTTAGTCTTTATTCTATTGGTGATTTCGCTAAATTTATTAAATTTGGCTACCTATAATACTAAAAAAACTGACTATTTCAGCGAGCGCCAACTTTATTTAAATATCATTATTTTAGTTATTTTAAGCACGGTTATTATTGTTAATTTGATTCGGGCTTTTTATCAATGGCGCACTCGCCAAGCTGGTTCACGCTTTACGCTTAAGATTATGAGCGGCTTTATTATTTTAACCTTATTGCCTGCATTAGTAATTGCCTTTTTCTCAATTAATTTTTTAGGCTCACGGATTGACGGATGGTTTGAACGTTCTGTAGAAGGCGCATTAGATGATTCTGTTGAATTAAGCCAATTATCTTTAGCGATTAGAACCCGGCAACACTTAACCGAATTAGGGCGATTAAGAAATAGTTTAAACAATAAAAGCAAACTAGAAATTAGTGAATCATTGGAACGTTTCCGCGAAGAAACCGGCGCACACGAAGTAATGTTGTTGACCGAGGAACAACGTATTTATGCTATGAGTGTGGCGGATACTGATACCTTAATTCCGTTATTTCCGGCACGGGATTTATTTCGCGCCTTTAGCGGACAGAATGATGCTTATGCGCATTTAGAACCTGTTGGACAAGATAGTTTATTTTCACGCGTGGCGTGGTCAGTTAAATACGGTTTAGAAGGCAATACAGGAATTTTGACTGCCCTATTTCCGATATCAGAACGCGAGCAAGAACTTTCACGTAGTGTGGAATCCGTGCGCAGTGAATATAAAAACTTAAGCTTTCAGCGCAATCAGTTTAAAGATGCATTTCGTATTACCTTATTAATGATTATGGTGTTAACCACGCTGTTTTCGATTTGGGCGGCATTCGTATTTTCAAGGCGTCTAACACAGCCTGTGCGTGTCTTGGTAGAGGGTACATTGGCGGTTGCTTCTGGTAATCTAGATAAAAAAATTCCAGTGTCGCAGCAAGATGATTTTAATTTATTAAGCACCTCGTTTAATAATATGACGCAACGTTTATCCGAAGCGCAAAAGGAACGGGAGATTGCTAGACAACAATTACAACAAGAACATGATTATTTAAACGTCGTATTAGAACATTTATCGTCTGGGGTTATTACCTTAGATAATGAAGGCATTATTCGCCGCATGAATACCACAGCCGCAAATATTCTAAAAGTGAATATTAAGGATTGGGTGGGAAATACGTTAGGCAATGCTATTGAGCAATATCCACATTTACGGATTTTTCAAGATGCATTTAGTCTTAAATTAGCACAAATTGAACAAAGCCCTGCCAACGAATGGCAAACTGAAATCAGTATTGAACAACAACATAAGCGCTTATTATTAGTTTGCCGGGGTGCTATTTTACCGATTGATCATTACGGACAGCGCGGGGTGGTATTAGTGTTTGATGATGTTTCTGACTTAATTCAAGCCGAACATGATGCCGCATGGGGTGAAGTAGCCAGACGCTTGGCGCATGAAATTAAAAACCCATTAACACCCATTCAATTATCCGCTGAGCGTTTAGTACGTAAATTGGAAAAAGAATTAAGTGAAGATTCGGCACAGTTTTTAAAACGCATGACCCAAACGATTATTCAGCAGGTAGATAATTTGAAAAGTATGGTAAACGCGTTTAGCGATTATGCAAAAACACCCGCAGTAAATTTACAATTAGCCGATTTAAATAATTTAGCGCAAGATACGGCTGAACTCTATAGAGCCAATGAAAAACAAGCCGAAATTCAATTACTATTAGCCCCTCATTTGCCCAAATTGCGTTTAGATACAAATCGTATACGGCAGTTACTGATTAATTTAATTAAAAATGCCCTAGAAGCCTTAGAGGATAGCAATATTAAGGGGTGTATTACGCTGCAAACGATTGTACATGCAAATTATGTGCAATTGACTATTGCAGATAATGGCCCGGGTATTCCAACAGAATTATTACCGCGCCTATTCGAGCCTTATGTCACCAGCAAACATAAAGGCACTGGTTTAGGTTTGGCGATTGTTAAAAAGATTGTAGAAGAACATAGCGGAAGCATGAGCGCACACAATAATCCTGAAAAAGGCGCTATGATTAGCATACAGTTTCCATTGCTTGCCGATGCCAAATAAAGATACTAAGGAGAGCCTATTATGACAGCGCATTATATTATGGTGGTGGATGATGAACCGGATATTCGTCAGTTGGTCGCTGAAATATTAGAAGATGAAGGTTACCGCGTGGTAACAGCGGATAATGCGGAGCGGGCGCGGGAATTACATCGCAGCCGTAAACCCGATTTAATTTTATTAGATATTTGGATGCCGGGTCAGGATGGCATTTCGCTATTGAAAGAATGGCGTGAAAACGGCAGTTTATGCTGTCCCGTGATTATGATGTCGGGACACGGTACAATTGAAACTGCGGTCGAAGCAACCAAACTCGGCGCGTATGATTTCATTGAAAAGCCACTGTCTTTGGCTAAAATGTTGCTAACTATTAGCCATGCCCTGCGAGCCAATCAACTAGAACAAGAAAATCGCGGCTTACGTAAACAAATCGTGGGTATTCAATCACCCGTGGGCAATAGCCAGACGATGCAACGGCTACGTGATCAAACCAAGCGCATTGCTCAACATAACACTACAGTACTGATTTACGGTGAGCCGGGGGTTGGTAAAGAGTCGTTTGCCCGTTATTTACACTCTTTAAGCAATCGTAAAGAACGCCCCTTTGTGCGAACAGCCTTATCTTCATTCAATGCGCAGCAAATGACGCAAACCTTATTTGGCGCGGAAGAAGACGGCAAAATTCAATACGGTTTATTAGATGAAGCCAATGGCGGCGTATTATATCTGGCAGAAATCTATGAACTTGAAATGGATACTCAATTACGCTTACTCAATGCCTTAAAAGAAAAGCGTTTTATGCGTCTAGGCGGGCGGGAGTGGATTGATTTAGACGTTATGTTAATCGTGTCGTCTACTCATGATTTATTAGACGATGTGGCGGGCGAACAATTTAGCGAAGAGCTGTATTATTTACTCAACGTCGTACCTTTAATGATTCCACCCCTACGCGATCATGCCGAAGATGTACCGGAATTATTAAAACATTACGTGGATACGCTAACCGCGCAAGACGGCTTACCCTATCGGCATTTTGCCTTATCCGCACAGAACTTCCTGCGTAATCACAGTTGGCCCGGCAATATTCGGGAATTACGTAACCTCGTCCAACGCTTATTGATTCTCGGCACGGAAACCGAAATTTCCCTAGATGAGGTAGAGGAAGCGGTAGGCACAACGATTCCCGTGTTTACCCAAGAATTAGGTGCAGTGCCAGAAAGCCTGTTTGATTTGCCATTACGCCAAGCCCGTGAACAATTTGAGCACGATTATTTAATTCACCAGCTCAAACAAGCCGATGGCAACGTTAGCAAATTAGCGGATCGGGTAAAAATGGAGCGCACGCATTTATATCGCAAAATGCGTTCTTTAAATGTCGATCCTAAAAAATTTGGCCGCTAGGCAAGCTGTATGAAAATTTTAATTTTGGGTGCTGGTCAGGTCGGTAAATCGGTCGCGGCTTCGTTAGTCAATGAAGATAATGACGTGACGATTATTGATACCAATGCCGAAGCGTTGCGTGCCTTACGGGAAAAGCTGGATGTGCGGGTTGAGGTGGGGCAAGCCTCGTATCCACGCGTCTTAGAACGCGCAGGGATTGAAGATGCGGATATGCTAATTGCGATTACCAATAGCGATGAAATCAATATGGTTGCTTGCCAAATCGCGCATACGCTGTATCACACACCGACAAAAATTGCGCGGGTACGTTCATCGCATTATTTAGAGCACCCCGAATTATTCGCACCGCAAGCCGTGCCGATTGATTATCTGATTAGCCCCGAACAATTAGTGACTGATTATATCTTTCGCTTAATTTCACATCCCGGCGCGTTGCAAGTCTTAAACTTCGCTAACGGTCGGGTACAAATGGTGGCCGTCAAGGCTTTACAAGAAGGTGCATTAGTCGGGCATAAACTCAGTGCTTTACGCGAACACATGCCCAGTATTCCGGCGCGCGTGGTGGCTATTTTCCGTCAAGGTAAAGCGCTGATTCCCAGTAATGATACGGTAGTGGAAGTCGGCGATGAGATGTTCATTATGGCTAGCCCTAAGCACATTCGCGCCTTAATTAGTGAACTGCGTAAACTGGATAAGCCTTATAAGCGCATTATGATTGCAGGCGGTGGCAATATTGGCAATCGCCTTGCCCGTCTATTAGAAGATGCGCGTTATCAGCTTAAAATTATTGAAAAAGACAGCAAACGCGCTGCCAAATTAGCTGAGCGTTTGGATAAAGCAATTGTGTTAGAGGGCGACGCAGCGGATGAGCAACTATTAATTGAGGAAAACATTGAAAATACCGATGTTTTTATCGCACTAACGAATGACGATGAAGCTAATATTCTATCATCCATGTTAGCCAAGCGCTTAGGTGCACGCCGTGTTATGAGTTTAATCAATCGCCCTAGTTATATTGATTTAGTGGAAAGTAGTATTGATTTGGCGATTTCCCCGCAACAGATTACGATTGGCGATTTGTTAGCCCACATTCGGCGCGGGGATGTGGTAGCTGTACATTCATTACGGCGGGGGGCAGCGGAAGCCTTAGAAATCGTGGTACACGGTGATAACAAAACCTCGCGGGTAGTGGGACGTACCTTAGCCGATATTAAATTGCCACCCGGCACAACGCTAGGGGCTATTGTACGTGGTGAAGAAACGATTCCCTTAAATGATGCAACACTTATCCAAGCGAATGACCACGTTATCGTATTTGTTACCGATAAACGTTATGTACCTGCGGTAGAAAAGCTGTTCCAAGTCGGGATTCATTATTTTTAAAGGCTATATGCAATTTAAAGTCATCCAACGCATCTTAGGTTTATTAGTCATGGTATTCAGTTTAACCATGATTCCACCGATGATTGTCGGCTTAGGCATGGGTGACCCGGACTTAACCCCCTTCTATTGGGCGTTCTTAATCGTCTTAGGTAGCGGTTTAGGGCTATGGTTACCTGTGCGTAAAGCCAATGCCAATTTACGTACTCGAGATGGTTTTTTAGTAGTTACCTTATTCTGGACAGTACTCAGTACCGCAGCGGCTGTCCCTTTTATGTTTTCTAGTGCCTTAAATGCCAGCTTTACCGATGCGATGTTTGAAGCAGTGTCTGGCTTTACCACTACAGGCTCAACGGTATTTGGCAATATAGAAGGCTTACCGCGCTCTATCTTATTCTTCCGCCAAGAAATCCAATGGCTCGGCGGGATGGGTATGATTGTCTTAGCAGTGGCGATTCTGCCCATGTTAGGCGTCGGGGGGATGCAACTGTATAAGGCCGAAACCCCCGGGCCTGTTAAAGATTCCAAACTGACCCCCCGCATTGCCGAAACCGCCCGCTTATTATGGTACGTGTACTTAGTATTAACGATTATGTGTGCGGTAATGTATTGGCTAACCGGTATGGATTGGTTTGATGCCATTACGCACAGCTTTAGTACAGTCTCAACAGCGGGCTTTTCCACCCACGATGCCAGTCTGGCGTACTTTGATGAGCAGCGCGGCGTGGGTTGGACGGCTATTGTGTTTATGTTCTTAGGCGGCGTAAATGCCAGCTTGCATTTTGCGGTTTGGAAAACCTCAGATATTCGCTGTTATTGGCGTGATTCCGAATTTCGCACGTATCTACTGATTGTCTTGGGCTCAGCATGGATTGCCACCGCTTATCTGTACGCCAAAAATATTTACCCCAGTTTACAAGACACCCTGTTTCACGGCTTATTCCAATTCACCTCTAGTATTACGACCACGGGCTTTAGTACCACCAATTACGCCAATTGGCCGACTTTTTTACCCGTACTCTTATTCTTTGTAAGCTTTGTCGGTGGCTCAGCAGGTTCAACCGCAGGCGGCATTAAAGTCATTCGGATTTTATTGCTTATTAAACAAGGCATGCGTGAAACAACCCGTCTGATTCACCCCAATGGTCGCTTTGTGATTAAAGTGAATGGGGAAGCCTTGCCCGAGAATGTAGTGGAATCTGTTTGGGGCTTTTTTGCGGCTTATGTTGGGGTGTTTGTATTTTTTATGTTGGCAGTAATGGCGACCGATTTAGATCAAAGAACTGCGTTCTCAGCCGTTGCCTCATCCCTCAATAACCAAGGCTTAGGCTTAGGTTTGGTAGCAGGTAACTATGCGCCCTTAACCGCCCCGGCTAAATGGTTATTAGCGCTAGCCATGCTGATGGGACGTTTAGAATTATTTACCATGTTAGTGCTGTTAACCCCTGCGTTTTGGCGACGCTAACTAAAAAAATAGCGCAAGTCAAACCTGCGCTTGGATCGCACCCTAAATTAACTAGGGAAAAAAGAGAACTAGCAACCTTATGCTAAGCCGCTAAATTTAAAGCTGTTTTATTAGTAGACTGCTTGCGCTTGCTTGGAATCACTTCCAATCCAATTTCATCGCGATGTTGCAACAACCAACGTTGGGCTTCAGCCGGTACTTGGCTATTTAATACAAAGCTGGTTGCGCCATAATTGCGACTAACTAACGCTTGTAATAAAGCGCAACGTTGCGCATCTAAACCCAGCACACAAGGCAATAAGGACAATTTTACTTGGCGGGCTGAACTGCATTTCACTTGTGAACGAATCGCCCGTACTTGCTCGTGAAAATCGGCAGACTGCTCATTCGCATTAATTTGCACCAATAAACCGCCACCTACATCTGAACCGCTTAACCATTCGCAAGCGCGTTGTAAATCGGCTTGATCAATCGCGGGGGCAGCTTGGACGGCAACAATGCTACGCCAGCCGGTTAAATTTTGTTTTAAAGTAGGTACATCGTGGCGAATGCTATTAAACGCCGGATGTAAAATTTTCTTAATGGGCACAACCTGACCGCTAGCAAACCACGTATCGACACTAATACTAGAGTCGAATTTAGCGGCTAATTCTATTTCAGCACTGGGTAAACGATATAGACTATCAACCACTACCTCTGCTAATACCCGTTGTTCGTCATCCAATAACATGACACGCTCACTGTGCTGTACTTGTAGTTTTTCAGCGGCGCTCAACGTGAGTGCTAACGGTAATGGCCATAATTTGCCATTGCTTAAGCGTTGGTTGGTTAAAACGCTGCTTAAGTCAGCTTGATTTAAATAGCCATTTAAAGGGGCAAATGCGCCATTTAACAGCAACTCTAAATTATTTAATTCGGTATGATTTAATACCTTTTGTACGATGCTCATACAGTATACCCTTCAGACTCTGCGCGATGGGTGCATTATGCCAACACCTTGTAATGCGCAAAAACGATATAATTAGATGTTTATATGCAAAAATGGCATAAGCTTAGACCAGTATTTAGAATTAGCCTCAGTAACACGGTAATAATTTAGGCATGGCACTTTTACACTTACGCAATATTCAGCTCGAAAATGGGGATAATCGCCTGTTTGATGGCGTTGATTTACAAATTGAAGCGGGCGAACGCCTCTGTTTAGTCGGGCGCAATGGCGCGGGCAAATCAACGCTGATGAAGCTACTTACCCACGAAGTTCAAGCCGATGATGGCGAATTAGTGCATTCGCCCGATTTAAAAATTGCACGTTTACAGCAAGATGTGCCGCACGGCAGCCAAGCGCGGGTATTTGATATTGTGGCGGAAGGCCTAACCAGCTTACACCCCGAAGACGCATGGCAAGTGCAATGGAAAGTGGAAACGGTCTTGTCGCGCTTAGCCTTAGACGCGGAGACGCCATTTGATAGCTTATCGGGAGGCTGGAAACGCCGCGCCCTACTGGCGCGTGCTTTAGTGTCTGAACCGGATTTATTATTGCTGGACGAACCGACCAACCATTTGGATATTCCCGCGATTGAATGGTTGGAAGAATTCTTATTAGGTTTTAAAGGTACATTATTATTTGTTAGCCATGACCGTACCTTTGTACAAAAATTAGCAACTCGCATTATTGAATTAGATCGCGGCAAACTCAGCAGTTGGCAAGGTACATTCCAACAATATCAAGAACGTAAGCAAGCCGCGTTAGATGCAGAAGCACAGCAAGCTGCCTTATTTGATAAACGCTTAGCCGATGAAGAAGTGTGGATTCGCCAAGGGGTTAAAGCACGTCGTACCCGTAATGAAGGGCGCGTTAGACGTTTAGAAGCCATGCGTGAAGAATTCAAGCAACGCCGTAATTTACAAGGCAAAGTTAAAGCCGAAATTGGGCAAGCGGATGCATCCGGTAAAGTGGTCATTGAAGCGAAACAGTTACATTACGCATGGCAAACACAACAACTGATTCAAGATTTCAGTACCACCATATTACGCGGCGACAAAATCGGCATTATTGGCGCAAATGGCGTGGGCAAAACCACCTTAATTAAGCTGCTGCTGGGGCAATTAACCCCGAATAACGGTACAGTCACCTTAGGCACACGTTTACAGGTCGCTTATTTCGATCAGCATCGGGCGCAGTTCGATAACGAAAAAAATCTGCGGGATAATCTCGCCCCCAATATGGATTTTCTGGAAATCAACGGTCAGAAAAAGCATGTGATTAGTTATTTACAAGATTTCCTGTTTACACCGTTGCAAATTCAAAAGCCGGTTAAAGTGTTGTCGGGGGGCGAACGCAATCGTTTATTATTGGCACGTTTATTTGCCCAACCGTCTAATTTATTAGTGCTAGACGAACCCACCAATGATTTAGATGCTGAAACATTGGAATTATTAGAAGAGCTTTTAATCGATTATCCGGGTACATTGTTGTTAATCTCGCATGATCGGAGTTTTTTAAATTCCGTGGTTACACGTAGTATTGTGTTTGAAAACGACAGTATTGGCGAATATGCAGGTGGTTATGACGATTGGTTAATTCAACGTCCCGCCCCTGTTACACCTAAGGCAAACCCTAAAGCGGAAAAACCCACGGAAAAACCGCAAGATCCGGTTAAGCCCACAGCAAAGGCTAAAAAACTAAGCTATAAAGAACAACGCGAATTAGAACAACTACCTACACATTTAGAACGGCTTGAGCAGGCAATGACGCAGCTACAAGCACTCATGGGGACGGCTGAGTTTTATCAACAAGGCAGCGCTGCTATTACCGCAAAACAAGCCGAATTACAGGCGTTGGAAAGCGAATTAGAGCAGGCGTTTGCCCGCTGGGAATACTTAGAGCAACTGCAAGCAGGCACTTGACAGGCTTAAAATAATTACTAAATTTCCCGGTATTGCGAAGCTGTCACTTTACTTTTAGCGCATTAGTAAGCATACAATGCGCCCTAATTAGGGAACAGGCGTAGCTCCTTAAAGGGCTGGCGATAGAAAATGAGCGAAAATCTAGTCATCGTCGAATCACCGGCGAAAGGTAAAACCATCGAAAAATACCTAGGAAGCGACTTCACAGTACTCGCTTCTTATGGGCATGTGCGCGATTTAATCCCCAAAGAAGGCGCGGTTGATCCGAATAATCAATACGCCATGCGCTATGAGATTATTGATCGCAACCAAAAACATGTGGATGCCATTGCGCGCGCGGTTAAAAAAGCCAAAACGCTTTATTTAGCGACCGACCCGGATCGCGAAGGCGAAGCCATTTCATGGCATTTGTATGAATTGTTGAAAGAACGCGGTGTATTAGACGGTAAACAAGTACATCGAGTAGTGTTTCATGAAATTACCAAACGCGCGGTGCAAGAGGCCATTCAGCACCCACGGCAATTAGCGTATGACTTGATTGATGCGCAACAAGCCCGCCGCGCCTTGGATTATTTGGTCGGTTTCAACTTGTCACCGCTGTTATGGCGCAAAATCAAACAAGGTTTATCTGCGGGACGTGTGCAAAGCCCGGCCTTACGTTTAATTGTCGAACGTGAAGAACAAATTGAAAAGTTTGTCAGCCAAGAATATTGGACAATGACCGCGTGGGCAGAAAAAGCCAAGCAAGCCTTTAATGCGCGTTTGCATACCTTAGATGGGCGTAAGTTAGAACAGTTTGATATTGCCAACGAAGCGCAAGCCAATGCCTTACGTGAACGCTTATTGGTGAGTTCACAAGGGCAATTAACCGTTAGCAAAGTCGAAAAGAAACAACGTAAACGCTCGCCTGCACCGCCGTTTACCACGTCTACCTTGCAGCAAGAAGCGGTGCGTAAATTACGGTTCTCGACGCAACGCACGATGCGGGCAGCGCAACAATTGTATGAAGGCATTGATTTAGGTAATGGCGCGGTGGGTTTAATTACCTATATGCGTACCGACTCCGTGAATTTAGCCACTGAAGCCTTGGGCGAATTACGCGATTTGATTAGCCAGCGTTACGGTAAAGATAAACTACCCGAAACGCCTAATTTGTATAAAACCAAATCGAAAAACGCCCAAGAAGCGCATGAAGCCATTCGCCCTACCTCGGCATTGCGCACACCGGATGAAGTTAAAGCGCATTTAAGCGAAGAGCAATTTAAGCTGTATGAATTAATCTGGAAACGTACAGTGGCTTGCCAAATGATCCACGCCACACTGGATACGGTTTCAGTGGATTTAAATGCGGAGACCAATACCTTCTTCCGCGCGACCGGTTCAGTGATTCGTGACCCCGGTTTCTTATTAGTCTATGAAGAAGGCTTAGACGATAAAGAAACCGAGAAAGAAAGCCCCCTACCGCCGTTAGTGGAAGGCGATAAAGTGAAGCTCAACGATATTAAAGCGGAGCAACATTTTACCGAACCGCCGCCGCGCTATTCGGAAGCCAGTATTGTCAAAGCCTTGGAAGAATTCGGCATTGGTCGTCCGTCAACTTATGCCAGCATTATTTCCACGCTGTTAGCCCGCGAATATGTGGAATTGGATAATCGCCGCTTCGTGCCTACTGATATTGGGCGCATCGTTAACCGTTTCTTGACGGAACATTTCACGCAATACGTGGATTATGACTTTACCGCCAATTTGGAAGACCAATTAGACGAAATCTCACGCGGTGAAAAAACGTGGGTGCCGATTATGGATGCGTTTTGGCAACCGTTTAGCCGTTTAGTCACAGATAAAATGGATAGCGTCAATCGCAGCGATATTCTGCAATCACGGGAATTAGGTACGGATCCGGCAACGGGTAAACCCGTGTCGATTCGCATGGGACGCTTTGGCCCGTTTGCGCAAATTGGTACGAAGGAAGACGAAGAAAAACCCATTTTTGCCAGCCTGCGTGCAGGCATGAAAATGGATACGGTTACCCTAGAAGAAGCCTTAGAACTGTTTAAATTGCCACGTCATTTGGGCGAAACCGCAGACGGTAAAGCGATTAGTACCAATGTTGGACGCTTTGGCCCTTATGTAAAATATGGCAGCGAATACGCTTCTATGGGCAAAACCGACGACCCGCATACGCTGACTTTGGAACGTGCATTAGAAATTATTGCGGAGAAAAAGCAAAAAGACGCGGATAAGTTGCTGAAAGACTTTGGCAATGGTATTCAAATTATTAAAGGACGCTGGGGGCCGTTCCTGAAACACGGCAAAATTAATGCAAAATTGCCGAAAGATCGGGATATTAATACGGTTACTTTGGAAGAAGCACAAGCCTTAATTAGCGCTGCTACCCCAGTGAAAGCCAGCAAAAAGACGACGGCAAAAGCGGCGAACGATGAAAGCGCAACGCCTGTGAAAGCGGTTGCCGACGCTAAACCTAAGACCAAGAAAGCGGCTAGCAAAACGGCTGAACCGACTGCCAAAGCCAGCCCTAAAAAAGCCAAGGTAGCAGACACAAAAGCGGCCACGCCTGCGAAAAAACCCACGGCGAAAAAGAAAGCCAGCTAAGGCATGTTAGACGCAGCCTTACAACAAGCCATACACTGCGTACAACAAGGCGGTGTATTGGCTTATCCCACGGAAGCGGTTTACGGTTTAGGCTGTAATCCGCAGCAGTTGGCGGCAGTGCAACGTATTTTAGAGCTAAAGCAACGACCTGCACATAAAGGCTTAATTTTGATTGCCGCCGATTGGGCGCAATTAAGCACATGGTTACAGCCGTTAAGTGCCGAAGTACAAGCGCGAGTAATGGCGGATTATGCTTACCCGATTACGTGGTTGTTACCCGCTGCCACACACGTTTCCCCCTTAATTCGCGGTGCACATGACAGTTTGGCGGTGCGGGTGACGCAACACCCCACTAGCCGCTTACTTTGCCAAGCCTTGGGCTACCCGTTAATTTCCACCAGTGCGAATCGTAGCCATGATGCGCCCGCACGTTCTGCCGCTGAAGTTCGCGCTTACTTTGCCGATACGCTGGATTATATTTTGGATGCCCCATTAGGTTCAGCCAACCAACCGAGTGAAATTCGCGACGCTTTAAGCAATCAACTAATCCGACCCGCTTAAAGGCAAATTGTAGTTTGCACCAATTTGCATAAGGATTGCGGTTGCAGGAAATTAGGGACAGAGCCTGCATCGCAGGGATGCGATGCTGGAGCGTACAAGGAGGTCAGCGTCTCTGAACCTAATTTACGGCAACAAAGCAATCCCAGCAGGAAAAATGCGATGATACGTGTCGAAATTGTTTCGCAGTTAGATCAAATCAATGCCCAGCAGTGGAATGCGTTGGTGCAGGATAATAATCCATTTTTACGCCATGAATTTCTCAGCGCCTTAGAACATCACGGTTGTGTGGGTGAGCCATTTGGTTGGTTGCCCCGACATATTGCGGTATATGACGCAGAAACCTTAGTGGCTGCCTTGCCTTTATACGAGAAATACAATTCTTATGGCGAATTTGTGTTCGATCACGCATGGGCAGAGACTTATAAGCAGAACGGCTTAGCGTATTTTCCTAAGTTAGTGTCGTCGATTCCGTATACCCCTGCGTCGGGACAGCGTTTGTTAGTACCCGCAGGACGTGAAGCGGAATTATATCCCTTGTTATTAGATGCTGTCTTACAGGTAGCAGAGGCGGTTAATGCGAGTAGTTGGCATTGTTTATTTGCTGAAACAAAGCAACAAACTTGGTTAGAAAGCCAAGGTTTAATTGCGCGGCACGATTGCCAGTTTCATTGGTTTAATCAGCAGTACGCTAATTTTGATGAATTTCTAAGTACGTTTAGCTCGAAAAAACGCAAAAATGTTAAGCAAGAACGCCGCAAGGTACAGGAATCCGGCGTGCAATTACGTGTCTTAGACGGGCATTCAGCCACGCCACAAGATTGGCAAGATTTTGCATTTTTCTATCAACATACCTTTGAATCAAAATGGGGCATTCCGACCTTAAATTACGGCTTTTTTCTGGAAGTAGCGCAGCAATTACCTAAGCAAGTGGTATTGGTCTTAGCCGATTTAAATGGGGAATGCGTGGCGGGCTCGCTGATGTTTCGCAGTGATAGCAGGTTATTTGGGCGGCATTGGGGTTGCACGCATTATATTGACGGCTTGCACTTTGAAGCTTGTTATTATCAAGGCATTGACTATTGCATTCGCCACAACTTACAGGTGTTTGAACCGGGGGCGCAAGGTGAACATAAAGTAGCACGCGGCTTTGTGCCGACCTTAACCCGTTCGAGCCATTGGTTAGCCGATGCGCGGTTTATGGCAGCGGCACGTCGTCATAGCCAATACGAACAACAGGCGGTGGCGCATTATATGCAGGAAGTCCGCGAACATTTACCGTATGCTAAGCCACTTGGCTAAACGCTTGACGTAAGGCTAACTGATTTAAGCGTTTCACCGGATATAAGCTGGCTAAACTAGCGGCTAATAAAGCTAAGATAAGCGCTTGTAAGGGCACACTGGCAAAAAACTGCGTGTGCATCGTCCAACCAAACGAACGCTGGTTAATAATATCAATTAACACCAGCGACATAATCGAACCTAATGGTAACGCTAATAAACCTGCGAATAAGCCCATAATCGCGGCTTGTAACAACACTAAACGGCTCAGTTGTTGGGGCGTAAAGCCCGTGGCACGCAGAATCGCGTATTCCCTACCCTTTTCTAAAAACAACGCCATTAAAGCGCTAAACACACCGATAAATGCCACCACAATGACCAACAAGCGCAGAACATTGGTAATAGCAAAGGTGCGGTCGAAAATCTGTAAGGAAAATTCACGAATGCTTTGGCTGGAACGAATCGAAATCGGCGAGGGACTAACAATCTGCGTAGCCAAGCGTTGTAATTGTTGCTCAACTGCCGCCACGTCTGCATTGGGTTTGAGTTTTAAGCCAATCGACGAAATATTACTATCTTGCCAATAACGATTAAACAACAAGCGCGGTATTACTAACATGCCTTGCGTCGCGCTGTAGTCACGATAAATGGCTAATACGGGCAAGGCTTGTAGCCCGCGCTCAGTTTGCAGCGTAATCGCTTGCCCTACTTTAATGCCACGGTGATAAGCAAGCGGTTCAGATACTAAAACACCGTTACCTTGCATAAACGCTTGCCAGACTTGCCTAGGTTCACCCGCCAAATACTCAAAGCCTTGTGCATTATGCGCGGCAGGTGCTAATACCAAGGCGGGAATCGGCATACCGTCTAATGACACATGCGTACTTAAGCCATTGCTAAGTGAAGCCACTTCTGGCAAACGCTTAATTTCTTCCAGCCACGCAGGATTAACCGTACCTTGTACTTTGGATTCACCGGGCGCAACCGCTGACACATAGATATCGCTGGATAAGGTATGTTCTAACCATGTTGCTACGCTGCCGCGAAATGAACCAATCATGAGGCTGACACCCACCGTAGCGGATACCGCCACCGTTAAGGCAATAATCGCTAATGCCGTGCGGCTTAAGCTGGCTTGGATACCCCGCAATGCCATCCGCAGCAATAACTGGCGCTGTAAATGCTTAACGCGCTGTAAAGCTTGTAAACTGACACGCAACAACCACGGAATGATTAAGCTATAACCGACGATTAAGCCAAATAATCCCACAAAGCCCCAAGCTAAACTTTTGCCAGACGTTTCAATCAGCAATAGGCTTAATAATAAGCTCAGTACGCCGAACGCGGCTAAGTTTATACTCATGCGCTGTTGTGTGCTTTCTAAGCTGGATTGGCGTTTCACTTGTACGGGGGCAACGCGTGCAGCTTCCAACGCGGGGGCAAGGGTTGCCAGCAAAACGCTGAACAAAGTGATGCCCACGCCTTTGAGTAACAAACTGGGGGTAATTAATAAATCGCGGGCGTGGACGCTGACGTATAAATCGTTAATGGTTTGCGTGACCAATATCAGCAAGCCCTGCCCTAGTAAAATGCCAAGCAACACCCCGAATACGCTGCCCATGACACCTAATACCAAAGCTTCCAGCACTAAATGCCGGAATAATTGCGCCCCCGTTACCCCCACCATACGCGCTATCGCAAAGCTAGAACGGCGTTGTAAGACCGAAAAAGTCATGGTGTTGTAGACCAGAAACGCCCCGACTAGCATTGCCAACAAGCTCATGGCTAATAAATTCGTGCTAAAAGCCTGGGTCATTTGCCCAAATACCACTTGGCGTTGCGCAAACGCTTCCAGCTTCAAGTTAGGCGGTAATAACGCTTGTAATTGCTGTGCTTGCGCTTCACTGAGTTGTAATTGAATGCGAGTTAAGCCTTTACGCGCTGCCAAACTTTCCGCCGTCGCAATATCCGCAAACAACAGATTCTCGGTATTAGCGGACATCGGTACAGTGGCTAACACCCGCAGGCTAATTGGCTGCTGCTGAAGCTGTACGCTTACGCTTTGCCCGGCTGTGACCTTTAATCGCTGGGCTAAGCTTTGCGGTAGAATGACTGTATTGGCTTGGGTTAACAGCTTGCTTAACACCTCAGCGGGTAATGACACATCTGTACCTTGGCTTAAGGGCACAGCAAATAGGTCTAAGCCTAACAATTCATAGCTCAAGCCTTGCAGCGTAATTGGTACTTGAATTTGCGGGGAGGCTTGCCGATACCCCCAATCTGTACGTAACTGCTGATAAAATGTCGTGGGAATCGTGCCTTGTATCGCAGTGATTTCATGCGTCATTTGCCCCGATAAGGCATTCACCGATTGTTTAAACGATTGTCCAGCGGTTTGGTTGGCTAAATCCACTGCAATAATCACGGCTGTACCCAATGCAATACTCAGCAAGGTTAAACCCAATTGCCAAGGGTGCTTGGTAAAAAATCGCCAACTGCTACGCCGCAATAATTTAGACACGTTTAAATTCCACAAATACCGCCCTCATACACATCCATAACCGCTTTCAATTCTTGGTAAATATAGGCTCGCTCGGCAGGGTTAAAGGCTTGTAAACGCTCAGGCACATTTTCCGGCTGTTGCTCAATCGCATACAGCAACTTATTCACTTGAATACAACCGCCGCCCGCCAATTCGTCGATTAAAGCGTCCAACTTGGCATAGTCTAGCGGTTCTGCAACGCAAGCTTCCGCCACTTGTAGCGTGTCGCCAAACCAAAATGGCAAACCTTTGCTAAGAAACTCATCGTAATGCAAATAGTGCGTGCCATCGCAGGAAAAATTTAAACTCACCTTGCCATTCACAATATTCAATGAAGCCGAGCGTAAATAAATAGTTTCATCGGCAAAACGTAAGGCTTTCCATTGTTTAAGAATTTTACCAATCTCGCTGGCGGGCACAATTGCACGATTAAAATACGGGCGACGCGGATAGGCAAAGCAAATATCGGTATCGGCTAATTCATCCATCGTCAGAATGCGATACACATAAGGATCATCGACATGCCACAGAGTCGAGCGGCTACTGGAAAAGTGTATCTGAATATGATGCACGCCTTGATCAACGATAAGCGCTTCATGTACCGCTAGCACATGATCGAGCTGCTTATCCATTAAGCTCTCAACCCGCTCTTGGGCAAACAAACCTTGGCGAATCGCAGGGTCGCCTTTAATTTGCCGCCATTGACTGGGCTCTTCATACATGATTTTCGAGTGCGGCAATTCGCGTAAATCATAATCCACGCCCAAAAAGCCCAAGCGTTGCCCTTGGCTATTCCGAATGGTTTGAATTGCGGTTAAAGACGGGCGTTTTTTATTGCGGCTGATATACGCCTGAGACAAATTAAAATCACAAGCCGTATCCTGCATATGCTGCATATACGGGCGTTCGGCTCTATCCCGCCCAATCGCCTCTTCATCCGCCCCAAACTTATTTACGGTCGAACTCAGTTGCACACCCTGCGCGTCTAACACATAAATATATTTGCAATGCTCAATGGTTTGGAAAATTGCGCGTAAACGTTCATCCAAAGCCTCACGCTGACTTAATAACGCGGGCATAACACATATGCGCTTAAACTATGGCGCAGGTACTCATTTAATAACGCACGCTGGGTCTGAATCGCTTGCTGCAAACTACTCTGTGGCATAACGGGGTTCTCGTCTTGAAACCTAAACAAACGGCTACGCTCGCCGGGGTTATTGCCATAAATTGTGTGCTATTCAAACCCAACCTAACATATTTATTTAGAGGAAGGAAAAGATAAAAAATTAGACAAGAACACGTACTTATTCTTGCATTCGGCAGCGGGCAAATGGTTATGCTTTTTGGTAAGATTCAATATTTTGAGCAGTAATTATATCTTGTAGCTCAGCGATAGTTAGCGGTGGATTTTTTGAATGCAGCATTGCATGGCAGTTGGGACAAACTGGTCTTAAATCTTGAATAGGATCAATCTTATAGGCTTTGCCAATCTGTGATACTGGAACTAAATGATGAACGTGAATATATCCTGCCCCAATCTCTCCATATACCGAAGAAAAATTGAAGAAACAAACGCTACATATGGGTTTCCAGTGTTGTATACAAAGATGTCTAGCTCTTGAGTTTCTCTCGTAACTGTTTACGATGATTGTTCTTTTAGCCCCCTCAGATAATGTCTCAACTGCTTCATCTTGAATCTCTTCGGCATATAGTTGTTCACCTGTTAATTTGGATTCTCTTAAAGCTTCAATTAATGTTGATTTAAGCTCCCAAACAAAATATTTTCCTTCTTCCCATCCATTAAAAAATAAGTCCCAAAATTTATATTTTTGTGCGTTTCTTTTTGTAAATTCTATATCGTATAATTTTGAGATTCTTTTTGCATATAATCCAACTTCTGAATTTAGCGGGACATGAGGTGATTTGCCTTTATATCCAAGTAAGATACCTATTTGACTGGCGTATGCTTTATGACCATCAAATGAATAGGTGGCTTGAAACATTGCCAAGTCTATTTCTTTAGTAATGTCAGGATTTTTTAATATTTCAATCCATTGTTTTTTTGTAAGTTCAGTAGCCATTATGTATTTTACCTAACAGTGTCTTGACAGAATCTCTGGTATAACATCAAACAAACCTCCAGCAAATAGCGACACTTATGGGCGTTAATTATACAACGCTTTTATCAGAATAAATATTGCTCTCTTATCCAACGGGTTCGCTTAAACATTACCACGCTAAGCTTTGCGTAACGGGTTGCAAACAACCGTCTTGTAATAGCAAAACCCGATCTGCACATTCGGCCACGACTTGGCTATGCGTCACCACTAATAAGCTTTGCTGTTGCGCCCGACTGAGTTCAAATAATAAATCCAGAACTAATGCTCCGGTTTTTGCATCTAAATTGCCAGTGGGTTCGTCTGCCAGTACTAAGGCGGGTTGGTGAATTAAAGCGCGGGCAATAGCGACGCGTTGTTGTTCGCCGCCCGATAATTGATCGGGAAAGGCTTGCGCTCGCTTGGGTAATTGAATCGCGCTTAACCAATCGTTTAAGCGTTGCTGTTGTGTGTCTGGGTCTAACCCCAATAATTCCAACGGTAACAGAATATTTTCGGCAACCGTGAGCGTGGGTATCAGGTTGAATTGTTGGTAAATAAAACCAATGTGTTGGCGGCGAAATAAGGTTAAGGCGGGTTCGGTTAATTGGCTAAAGGTTTGCCCGGCTAGGTGAATATCGCCAGCACTGGGTTTATCAATCCCACCTAATAGGTTTAATAAGGTAGATTTACCCGAGCCGCTACTACCGACTAAGGCAACACGTTCACCTTGCGTTACTTGCAAATTTATATCCTGCAAGACCACTTGCATGTGACCCGCTTCGGCATAGGCATACTGTAAATGGTTGGCAGTCAACATTGGTAAACTCTCTTATTAGACAGTGTTTTGCGAGGGGAATCCGGCTTAAAATAGAGCGCGTCCCACTATAAACGCAATCACAAGACAAGGACTAGATATATGGGTGGAAAGTTTAAAGTAATCATAGGCGGCATTGGTTTTATCTTGTTAATGGCATTCGCTTATATCGGCTTCAAAAGCGTATTTAAGCCTGAAAAACCGGAAGAATCCAAACTATCCCCCTTGCCGATGGATTTTCAAGCGAATACCCCCACGATTAATCCATCAATGGGCGATAAGTTAGCGTCGATCAAAGACACGCAACAACCGCCACCTGAAGCTAAAACCAATATTGAAATTGTTAATGAGCTAACCGAAACGCCGCCGGAGAAACCCAGTTTAGTCAATGAAACGCCTACACCGCCGAGTAATGTTACGTTAACGCCGCCGGATGAATTATTTAATACGCCGCCCAGTCGCCCGCCGGTGGCTGTACCGGGTACGGGTAAATTAGAAGTGGTAGTACAAGCCGCAGAAACTGGCAAAGCTATTCCTGCCAATGTGTATATTCAACGCTTAAACGGTGAAAACTTAGATAAGCGTAACTACACGGATAAGGCCAGCTTTAGTTTACGCGCGGATACCTACAAAGTTACCGCTCGCACGGAAGGTCGCGCTTCAGTAACTCGCACGATTAAAATTCCGGGTAATGCGATTGTGAATGAAATCTTTGCTTTACCCGCGTTAGATGCACCGCACGTCAGCCCCCCTGCCCAAGCTCCTACCGTACAAACTACTCCACCGGCTAAACAAACACAACGCCCAAGCGTAACGCAAAACGGCGTAGGTCGTTTACGGTTAGTGGCATTAGATGCCGATGACGGTTCGCCAATTATGGTGGATTACACAATTAGTCGGGCAGATGGCGGCGAAGTGCTGGATCAAGTGGAACACGTTAGCTTATTGGATATGAGCGTGCCTGCCGAAGAAATCATTGTGAGCTTTAACTATCGTGGTTTCACGGGTTCGCAAAATCTAAGCATTAATGCGGGGCAAACCACCACTCACACCTTCAATTTACGTGGGGTACGACGCGGGCATCACCGCCGTAATTGGGACACGAATTAAATCTACCTAACACTAACCCCTATTGACGCGCCGCAACACTTACCCTAAATTACCATCCATATGGATGGTATTAACCATCTATTTCATGATATGAGGCAGGGTAAGTATGAGTAACGTTACGCCAATCCGCTCGAAAGGCGGCGAGAGTGAAAAAATCACCATCAATATGGGTTATGTGGATTTAGGGCAGATTGACCTATTGGTGCAGGAGGGATTTTATTCCAATCGCAGTGATTTCATTCGCACTGCGATTCGCAATCAGTTGAATACACATGCAGAAGTAGTAAAGCAAACGGTTACGCGTAAAACCTTGGAATTGGGTTTACGCCAATACAATAAGCAGGATTTGGAGACCGTACAAAAAGCCGGAGAGAAGCTGCATATTCAAGTCGTCGGATTGGTAATTATTGGGGCAGATGTCACACCGGAATTAGCCTTAGCCACCATTGAAGCTATTCATGTGCTGGGAGCATTACAAGCCAGTGCTGCCATTAAAACCGCTTTAGCTACCCGTATTTTTTAGCCACAGGAGATCAACATGCACACGGTATTTTTACAATCCATGCAGGATGCCTTACAACTGGTCAAATCCGGGCAAGTGTTACAAGCAACGGCAGCTATTCAAATGGCATTAAATGGCAATCAGCCTATTGTACCGAACAAACCGCTTGATCCCCATGTGATTGAGGGCGAGGTTATTAAACCCAATGCGACAAAGGCTTCTACCGAGTCTTTAGCCGCCTTCCAAACGTGGCTTGATAAATTTCAAGTGCCCTTAGCTGAGACTAAAACGGCGAATCACAGCCCGCTAGCAATACCTAAAGGCGCGCAATTTTTAGCGAAGACTTACCACAATGCGCAAGGTACACACGATTACAAATTATATGTACCCAGCCAATATCAAGGGCAAGCCATGCCACTAGTGGTAATGCTGCACGGTTGCACGCAATCAGCGGATGATTTTGCAGCAGGCACGCAAATGAACGCCTTGGCCGAAGAGTTTGGCGTATTAGTGGCCTACCCAAATCAAACGAACTCAGCCAATCTCAAACGTTGCTGGAATTGGTTTAACCCGCAAGATCAACAAGCAAATCAAGGCGAACCGGCGTTAATTGCAGGCATTACCCAAGCTGTGATGCACGATTACGCGGTAGATAAACGGCGGGTGTATATTGCAGGTTTGTCAGCCGGTGGGGCAATGGCGGCTATTATGGCGCAAGTTTACCCGGAACTTTACGCAGCGGTCGGTGTGCATTCGGGTTTGGCGGCGGGTAGTGCGCACGATTTAATGTCCGCGTTGAATGCGATGCGCTCCGGCAGTCGTTCAGCGTTAACACCCAAACCAACGCAACGCTTTGTGCCAACCATTGTGTTTCACGGCGACCAAGACCAAACCGTTAACCAAGTGAATGCGGAGCAAGTGTTAAACCAAGCCAAAGCGACATTGCAAGCCAGCAATGACGAGTATTTCAATGTAGATAAACAGCAGATCACGCCCGCACAAGGTCGGTCTTATACTCGCACACAATTTAAAGATGCTCAGCAACACACACAAATTGAATATTGGTTAATTCAAGGCGCGGGGCACGCGTGGGCGGGTGGCAGTCCAGCCGGTTCTTATACCGACCCACAAGCACCGAATGCTTCGCGGGAAATGCTGCGGTTCTTTTTGGAACACCCACAGCATAAACCCTGATCGTCTGTACGCTTCAAGCCTGTCAAATCAAAGGTATTACGATAATGGCGTAATACCTTTTCTTTTAAAGCTAGGTTATTTTTTAAAATTGGCTAACTTTGCAATTAACTTTTCAGCCTTATCATAACCGTCAATTTTGTCGCCATTCAAGGTAATTAAGGAAGGCGTTGCCGCTACTTGTAAGGACTGCCCTAATTTATAGTGTTCTTCAATAATCGCGGTGCAATTCTCAGATTTTTCAGATTTTTCCGGGGCGGCTTTTGCGGCTGGCGCGGGTTTTTCGGCTTTCTTATCCAATTTATCAAACTCGGCTTTATGTTCCTTCATAAACTCACGCGCAATTTGTACCTTTTCTTCGGATGTTTTACCTTTTTCAATGGCTTTATTCAGTTTTTGCATGATTTCATGGTTTTCTTTTAAATCTTTAGTCATTTCCTGAATATCAATAGAACCCTGTTTCATAATCGCTTCAAGAGACGGGTCGAGTTGTTCTACCATCGCTACATCAAGCGCATTATTTTTATCCGTTGCACACCAAATCGTTGCCATCGTTTTAGCCGCTTCGGAATCCATACCTGCCCGTGGATAGGCCAAATAACGCACTGTTACGCCACCTTCATTTAAAGCTTTCACCTCTTTATGCAGTTTTTTACAATACGGGCACTCAACATCCACGAACGCGTAGACAATATATTTTTCCTCACCGCTGGCTTTATATTCAATCGCTTTTTCCTTATCAATTTTATCTACAATGCTTTTATTGAATGCTTTAATTGCATTGTTAGTTAAATTTTCTTTGGTTTTTATTTTAATGAGTGACCCGTTAAAAACATATTCTGCATCGCCGGTAGTATAAACAATTTCATTTTTAAAACGTGCCTCAAACACATTCGCAATAGGTGTGCTATTAATCGCATCTGGTTCAGAACCGAATGTCTCTTTTAATTTAGCACCCAAATCACTGGGCACATTTTCAGCTAATGCCGTTGTATTCAGCAGCAACAAGGAAAGACTGAGCGGCAATAGATATTTCATGCGAACCTCTTTATTTATTGATTTATTTACTAGTAACAGAACTTACACATAATAGATAACTAAAGCAAAACGCAGTAATGGAAACGGTATTACTATGTAAAACCAAACATAATCGAAACCGTTTCGACTGTGGAATTGTAGCTTTACATAACTATCTATGCGGATATAAAGGCTAGTTTAAATTAAGCGTCAAAATCGACCTAAGCATACACAGACTAAAACGCCCCAGTAGCTTTACCAATGGGGCGTTTTGTTTATTACGATTTAACCAACCTACAACCTATTTAGGTGTGTTGTGCACCGTGATACAGGCGGACGACGTGGCGGGCTTCTGCGAAGAATAACCAGCGTTCGACACCGAGTCCGGCAAGTACGGATAACACAGCTAAGAATGCCCCCATCCAGCCTAAGTGACCGTTTGCCATGAGTAGCATTAAAAACAGCGGTACGATAAAAGCCAAGCCAAACACCGCGCCTTTCAGGTTTCTTAAGAACGTGGCATCGGCTTGATAACCAAATTCGTCGGTTAAAAACGTGCCTGCGGTGTTGCCCGTGTCAAATAAGCGAACTTTGGCGCGGGTAAAGCCGGTGGCGGTGTTAATCGTTGGACCGGTAACTTGTTTTACCCAGAAGTAGTAAATCGCTTTGGTAATCGCGGCAATCAGTAGTAAGCCCGCTGCAACCCCTGCCATTGGTGCAGCGCTTGCACCCGCAGCAGCTAACAGGAAGCTGAGTAATACTGAACCACTGGCTAGACCCAGCAAAATATAGTTAGCCGGGGTTAAGGCGGTATTCCATTGGCGAATGGTTTTTAAACAGCCGTAAATCATGCCCGTGCTGAAGACCGTGGCTAAGGCTAACACCACGACCGCTAAGCCTAAAAAGGTGACTAACGCATTGCCTTGATTTTGCGTGATATACACGCCCAATAAGTACAATAAGGCAACCGGATAAAACAGAATCGCAAATACGCCTTCACGCGATAACCACGAGGTTTTAAAGCGCATCACAGCACGCCATGCGTTTTTCGGGTTGGCTAAATGTAGGGTTGAGGATAATAAGCCAGCGGTAATTAATACCAGCGCTAAAATACCGCCGATAATCACGGTACTAACGTCCATTTTTACCAAGCCGAGCGCATTCGCTAAGGCAATCAGCATGAATAAGCCATAGCCTGCGCCGGATGACACGGTAAAGAAGATAACAGAAAAAGCGGGATGCATATCGAATCCTCCTTAACGTGTAATCGCTTGGTTAACCCATTCTTTCACCGAGCTAATCAGTGATTTTTTCTTCACATCATGCGTCGGAATCGGACGGGTTACACGCGGGGGTAAATAACGGTTGGTGGGGCTATAGCCGAGTTCTGGCATTAAGGCATAACCCCCACGCTCACGCACCAATTTACTGACTTCTGAGTTTGGATCGTCGAAGTCACCAAAATAACGCGCATGGGCGGGGCAGGTAATCACGCAAGACGGTTGACGATCTTCGGGGGCTAAACGCTCATCGTAGATACGGTCAATACACAGCGTACATTTTTTCATAGTGCCAGACGCACGGTCGAGTTCCCGCGCACCGTAAGGGCAAGCCCATGAGCAATAGTTACAGCCCATGCACTTGTCTTGGTCAACTAATACCACACCATCTTCAACCCGTTTATAGCTTGCACCGGTCGGGCACACATCCACACAGTCCGCTTGCTCACAGTGCATACAAGACATAGGGAAGTTAATGGTTTTATTATTGGGATAATCGCCTACTTCGTAACTCCGAATACGATTAAACCAAACCCCACTGGGGTCTTTGCCGTAGGGGTTATAGTCGGTCAACGGGCCGGTTGTGCCGGACGTATTCCACTGTTTACAGGAGACTGCGCAGCCGTGACAGCCAACGCAGACATCCAGATCAATGACTAAACCTAATTTCATTGTTCCTTACTCCTCAGTTGCTGTACCGCGTTTGCCATCGTGTACCGTACCACGGGTTAATACATCCATTAATGGACGCTCTAAGTTCACCGCTGGGTGAGCTTGATAGCGCAAAATATCAGGGGATGGATTGCCGTTGGGTAAAGGCTTAATCGCGGGGAAGGTCGGCCAAGTGCCGGTTTCACCTGCGGCGGCTGGATAAATCTTCACTTTTAAGTCATACCAAGCTGCTTGTCCGGTAATCGGGTCGGAGTTAGTCACGTTATCCAACGCGTCATTTTTCTCCGGCAACAATTCCGAAATCAGATGATTCATTAAGAAACCATCATTCGACTCATTGGCATTGTCATTTAAGCCCCATGCGCCTTTTTGCTTACCAATCGCATTCCATGTCCACACGGTATCGTATTGGCAGGCTTCAACTAGCTTCACCTGTACGCGGATTTTGCCGTTATGCGATTCCACCCAACACCATGATTCGTCTTGAATGCCCATTTCTGTACCGCGTTGACGGTTCATATACAGGAAGTTTTGCGCACAAATTTGGCGTAACCACGCGTTTTGTGAATCCCACGAGTGGTACATAAACATTGGACGCTGATTAACCGCATAAAACGGGTATTCGTCCTCATCCACGCGACATTGTTCTAACGGCTTGTAATAAATCGGCAGCGGATGGAAGTATTTTACCAAGCGTTCTTTATGGTGTTCTTCGGTTGGCATCGGGCCATCGTATAAGCCTTGACCAGCCAATTTAAAGCGCTGTTGTGTTTCGGAATACAATTCCATCACGATTTGGTTAGTATTACCGACCCAAGCCGCCGCTTTGGCAAACTCCAAATAGTCTTTATTCGCATGGCGGTAGTAACGAATGTTTTTCGGCAAGTGCATTTCAAAGAATGCGCCGTTTTCTACATAACGTTCCCACTGTTTTGGATTGGGTTTACCACGTAAGTGGACTTCATTACCGTTTTCATCCAAACGCCAACCGGCTAAGAAACCGATGCCCGGTTCACGTTCCCAGTTGATAATAAAGTCTTGATAGTCCTTAAATTTGCGTGTGCCGTCGGCATTGGTCAGCGCAGGGAAACCTAAACGCATACCCATTTCTAACTGCACTTGCTGCCATGACAACACATCCCGATCCGGTTGGATTACTGGCTGGCGAATCGCATCACAAGCGGCGTGTGGCTCAGAAATCGGACGATCTAGCATGGAAATTGTGTCCCAACGCTCTAAATACGTGGTATCGGGAATCACTAAATCCGCAAAGTTGACCATCTCGGAATGGTAGGCATCGGAGACTACAATAAACGGGATTTTGTATTCGCCGTCTTCATCTTGTTCCCGCAACATATCCTGCATTTCAGCAGTATTCATGCTGGAATTCCATGCCATGTTCGCCATAAACATCATCAGGGTATCAATGCGGTACGGGTCGCCTTTCACAGCATTGGTAATCACCATGTGCATTAAGCCGTGGTTAGAAACCGGTGCATCCCATGAATAAGCTTTATCAATGCGTTTCGGCTTGCCCGTTTCGTCCAATACCAAATCTTCAGGCCCTGTCGGGAAACCTAACGGTGGCCCTTTGAGTGGGGTATTGGGTGCGCAATCTTTAGCGGGTTTAATCGCAGGAGGAATCGGTTTCGGATACGGCGGCTTAGCTAAATGCCCACCGGGTACATCCACCGTGCCTAACATAATTTGTAGGAAGTGAATCGCACGGCAAGTTTGGAAACCGTTGGAATGCGCTGAAATCCCGCGCATCGCGTGCATCGAAACCGGACGACCAATAAACTTATAATGTTTACGCCCTGCCCAATCCGTCCAACCTTCTGGCACGTCGATTTCAATACTTTCTTTAAACGCCACATGCGCCATTTCTAAGGCTAAGCGTTCGATTTGCTCAGCAGGCACACCGCAGATTTTTGCCGCGTTTTCCGGTGCGTATTGCTCGTCGAGATATTCTTCGGCAATCAACACCATAACCGATTTAACGGGTTTGCCGTCGACTTCACCTTCATAGAATAACGCAGGCGTAATATCTGGTTGTGAACCATCCACTAACGCATTTTGCGTCATATCCCACACCAGATTTTTGCCTTCGCTATTGCGCAGCATTAAACCGTGACCTTTCTCGCCCGGTGTATGTACGACTAAATGCGCGGCATTGGTGTAACGGATTAAGAATTCCCAGTCGAATTGGTTATTTTTCAATAACACATACAACATGGACAGCGCCAACATTGCATCTGTGCCGGGTTTGATCGCTACCCATTCATCGGCAATCGCTTGGTAACCAGTACGAGCAGGGTTCACCCCCACAAACTTACCGCCGTTGCGTTTCAGCTTTTCTAAACCAATCTTAATCGGGTTAGAAGAATGGTCGTCGGCTACACCCCACAGCATGAAATATTTGGTGTTATCCCAATCGGGATCACCAAATTCCCAGAAGGCATGCCCCATTGTGTATAAACCGCCCGCTGCCATATTTACCGAGCAGAAACCACCGTGGGCTGCCCAGTTTAATGTACCGAACTGCGCTGCCCAAAAGCCGGTTAACGCCTGCATTTGGTCACGCCCAGTGAAGTAAGCCAGTTTTAGCGGATCGGTTTCACGAATTTTACGCAAACGGGCTTCTAAAATATCCAACGCCTGCGCCATCGTAATGGCTTCAAACTCACCGTCTCCGCGCCCCGTTCCCGGTTTACGCAGCAAAGGCGAATTTAATTTAGCAGGTGAATTCTGCTTCATGATGCCTGCGTTGCCTTTCGCACACAGCACACCTTTATTAATAGGATGGTCGCGGTTGCCTTGGATATAGCGGACTTTATTGTCCTCCACCGTTACGTTGATACCGCAACGGCAGGCACACATATAACAAGTGGTCGGTTTAACCGCCTGTTGGCCGCGCTTCTCGAATTCCGGTAATGCGCTCATTCGTACCTCGGAATATTCTAATAGAATGATTGACTGATAAGCGCTTGATAGTCCGACAATAACTTATATCTTTCAACAATATATTTTATTTATACGTATAAGTATCGCTTATGCTTTTGCGTGAAATATAATAAAAATCAGTCATGTAGCCCGTTAAAGAAAAAGGAGGTAATAACCCTATATCTAAAAAGGGATAGCAGTTTGCAATGATAAATCGCAATATTCAGGTGACTAAAATGCTATGTGTTATCTACAAGTCCTTACGCATGAAGCAACCGTTTGCTACTTTTATTTTTCTATTCTATGCTTTTAAGCAATAGCCCTGTGCTATTGGCAAAAATTAACGGGACTCTTATCCCATACTCAAGGCAGCTATACCGCTGTGAGCGGTTTTTTTATGCCTGCATACACGGTTGTGTCGGGTATGCGTGGATTAAAAAACGGTGCACACCGAAATAAGCGCGTCGTTTCCTTGAGAACGATAAGAGTCCCCGGCGTTCTGCCTATCTTAGAAATCTCAAGAGTAAAATTTATGAATCTGAAACGGATTGCCTTGTGTAAGGAGGGTTGCTATGAGCCTTGCGCATGAATTAATTGACGCAGCCCTTGCCGCCGATTTAAGCCAAAATGCATTGCGAGTATTTCTCGCGCTGTTCCGCCAAACCTTATGTTATGGCAAAACCAGCGACCCACTTAGCCTTAACCGACTCGTACAACTCACACATATTCGTAAAGATCGCGTTTTACCCGCTATACAAGTTTTATTGGAAAAAGGCTTATTTACCGCGCAAGCACATAGACTTTATGGGCACACCTACAGCATTCACCCACAATTTCTAAACCAAGCCGCAATGCCTATTTATGCACCACATTTACCCAAAAACCGCCAAACTGCCCCAAAATCCGCGCCGATTTCCGAAAAACGGGTAGAAACAACAAATAACCCAACACTAAACAAACCCAACAACCTCGATACTGCCGAAAACTTACCTTACCCGCCTAGTTTTACAACACAACAACGCCAAACCGCTGCCCAGTGGTTAGACGGTTTAAGCCCCGATACGGCCAGTAACTGCTTACGCCTACTGCAACAAGCCTTGCAACTTGGTAAGGTCAAATCGCCATTAGGTTATTTACACACACTCATCCAAGCAGCTCGGCAAAACCGTTTAGACTGTAGCCACCTAGCGCCACTACCCAAAACAATTCACAAACCACAACAGGTTTTACACGCTCAGCTACAAGAACTTACCCAACGTATTCAGCATTTAGACCAATTATATCAACTTGCCCAGCAACCTATGGATACACAAACGCAACGCCAACGCGCTCAGTGGCTAACTGAAGTGGAAATATTGAAGGAGAAACTACGAACTTGTGCTTAGTTTTGTAAACCGATTAAGCTGGTATAGTTATGCATGGATTTATGCGATGAAAAAACTCATTGAATACCAAGATTGCGTTATACAACGTGGTCAAATCATAAAATGTCAAACACCCGATGAGCGCCATTCACTCTGTTTAATGCTGTGTGAGGTGATAGGCGAACGCTATTATCAATTATTAATAGTGAGCGGTTATAAGGCTGGTCTACATTTTACCTATTTGCCACTTGAAGCAGTTGATCAACAAGGTTCTGGTATTAATGCCCATTGGCTTATTCATAATTGGCATATATGGGGCTATAACGCTTGTCCGCTTGAGCAGGTTTATATACTTCACGAGCCTTATTCAACCTTCTTTAATTATTAACTTGATTAATCCTTAGCAAGACATTTAATTAAGTGCTAAAACAAGAAAAGATTAACGGCGTATTAAATTTTCCCCAACAAACTCCAAATAATTCCCATACCGTCATTAGGCGTTTCACCTTCATGGGTAATCGTGGCGGTGGGAATTAAATTAATCACTGCGCCGATTAATGCAGCATACGCAAGCGTCTGCCAAATCAGTTTGAAATAATGATCGTCGATGGTAAAGAAATTTGCCCAACCCATACTTAGCGCGATACCGAAAAACACCAGCAATTCAATTCCCGGCCCTGCAAAGTAAATTAAAGCGTGTTTAATACGAGAGGTATTGCCATTGGGGGCTTGCATTTGCACAAAGCCTTCAATGGGAAATAAGCGTATTTCCAGCGGGGCGTTGAATAGTTGCCCGCGATACATGATTTTGCCAAAACCTATGACAGTATGGGCAATCTGCCAACCGAATAAACGTGCCATTAGGGCATGCCCGATTTCATGTAGCAACACTAATGGCAACCACCACGCTAAGAAAAATACCGTCGCAATTTTGCGCGGTTCATTGCCTTGCAGTAATTCAGCGCTTAAACCGCCTAAAAACACCAATGCCAGCCCTAATATGAATAGCCGTTCGCGGCGGGTGGCGGGTTTCACGTCATGGTGACGTTGCTCTATTTTCATGAACTTAGACCAGAAATAGCGATGGATTAAGCATAGCATTGTGGCTATCGTGTCGGTATCCATACCTACTTAACCGCAAAAAATCCCGAAAATTTGCGCCGTGTGCATTGCCGCCGCATAATTCAAGCCAATCCGATTAGTGATAAGGCAAACCCATGTGCGGAATCAGCGGCGAATTGCGCTTTGATGGACAAGTACCCGAATTAAAAAACATCAATGCCATGATGGCAAAGCTGGAAAAACGCGGCCCCGATCACGCGGGTAGCTTTTCCGATGGCCCATTAGCGTTTGGGCATCGGCGCTTGTCGATTATTGATTTGTCGTATAAATCCAGCCAACCGATGGTCGATGCCGAATTAGGTTTAGCCTTGGTGTTTAATGGCACGATTTACAATTACCCCGAATTACGCGCTGAACTGAAAGCCAAGGGTTATCACTTTTATTCGGATGGCGATACTGAAACCATTTTAAAAGCGTATGCCGAATGGGGCGAAGACGCACCCCAACATTTAATCGGCATGTTTGCCTTTGCGATTTGGGATATGCAGAAAAAAACGCTGTTCTTAGCCCGCGACCGCATGGGAATTAAGCCCTTGTATTATACGCTGGATAATCAATCATTACGTTTTGCCTCTAATACCCAAGCTCTGCTCGCCACGCCGACTATTGATACCAGCCTTGACCCCTTAGCCATTCACAATTTATTTACCTTGCACGCGGTTGTTCCTGCGCCGCGCACGGTGTTAAACGGCATTCGTAAACTGCCGCCCGCGCATAGCCTAACCGTGCATTTAGACGGTCGCCAAACGTTAAAACGTTATTGGAATCTGGTAGCTAAGCGCCCCGCCGAAACCCGCAGCGAAGACGAATGGTTAGCCAGTATTCACGATGCCTTACGCCTAGCCGTTAAACGCCGCAATAATATTGCCGATGTGCCGGTCGGGGTGTTGTTATCGGGTGGCTTAGATTCCAGTTTATTAGTCGCGCTATTAGATGAAATCGGTATTCAGGATATTCGTACCTTTACCATTGGTTTTGATGACCAACCCGAAGAAAAAGGCAGCGAATACGAATATTCAGATGCCGTGGTCGAACGCTTCCACACCCATCACCATAAATTCCATATTCCCAATGAACAAACCTTAAAACGCTTACCCGAAGCCGTGGCGAATATGGCTGAACCCATGTTTGGGCAAGACGCTATCGGTTTTTATTTGCTATCTGAACAAGTCGCACAACACGTTAAAGTCGTGCAATCCGGGCAAGGCGCAGATGAAGTATTCGGCGGCTATTTCTGGTATCCGCAAACCCAAGGCGATTTAAACCCCGACAAACTCGCACGCTTTTCTAAATATTATTTCGACCGCGACCATGCCGAAATGGCGGAAATGTTGCAACCCCAATACCAAACGCCCGATTACAGCGGCGACTTAGTGCGTGAATTGCTCGAAACTGAATACGCCGACGAACATTTAGACGCGGTATTACGCGCCGATGTCACCACCTTCATCGTCGATGATCCGGTCAAACGCGTTGACAATATGACAATGGCATGGGGCTTAGAAGCGCGTGTACCGTTTTTAGATCAAGATTTAGTCGAACTCGCCGCCCAAATGCCCCCCGAATTGAAATTACGCGATGGCGGCAAATACGTATTAAAACAAATCGCACGCGGACGAGTACCTGATA